>NZ_JAJSPA010000029.1:0-46541 GCF_021282295.1 Halomonas sp. G15
CAACCGCAAGACTGTTCTCGTGCAGTCAGAAGGCAACCGGCAATGGAAGGTCGGGGTAGCGCTGATCCAGCCACTACGCGACGTGTAAGGCAAGCGGAAATCGGCACGTCCTGGAATGACCGGTTACGCTCGACCTGCGCCAGGACATCCAGAAAGGTGGCATCCAGAGTCTCCAGGAACCAGGCAAGCCAGGCTGTCAGGTCTGGAGTGTCACGCTGGCTTGCTTCCAGGCGGCGATAGTAGTCGGCGCGGCGCTCCAGGATGGCCGCCGACATGGCGTACAGGCGGATACTCTGCTGATCCGCCTGCGCCAAGGCGCGATCGGCGATGGCCCGGGCAATCCGGCCATTGCCATCTTCAAACGGATGCAGCGTCAAAAACCAGAAGTGTGCCAGGCCCGCCCGAACCAGGGGATCTAGCTCGGGATCATGACGGCTAGACTCGAACCACGCGAGGAACTGGTCAACCTCCTGTTCTAACCCCTCACGCGGCGGCGCCTCGAAATGCACCTTGGGATGATCGAGGCGGCCCGAGACCACCTGCATGGGCTCTACTCCGCGCCACTGCCCGGGCCTTAGCGTCGTCAGGCCAGCGTCAGCATCAGGGAACAACCACCGATGCCACTGAAACAGCCTCTTGGTGTCGAGCGGGGTGTCGGGCCTGAAGGTGGCATCCAGCATCAGCTCTGCCAGGCCTTCGGAACGTGGTGACGTCGTCCCCTCTGCCTCATCTACTCCAAGGCGCCGGGCCAAGGAGGAGCGAACTGACGCCACATTCAGACGCTCCCCCTCTATGGCCGAGGAGGTGACGATATTCTGCAATAGCGTATCCAGGGCGGCTCTTGCCTCCGCGTCCTGATCATCCGCGAATGTCAGGGCTCCCGACCGCCCCAGCAAGATGCCGAGATCCCGCCAGCACGCCTGGACCCGCGGCTGAACCTCGGCCGCGTGCCAGGTGAAGTTCGGCCAGTCAGGATGCTGCCAGATCCATGTCGAGGCGTGATCGGTCATGCCAGACCTCCAAGAAGGCGGAGGAGCCGAATGGCAACGGTATTCAGCTCGTATTATGAGCCGAATAGTGATTGGTTTCGGCTCAGCTGGCAAGCTGCTCCGCGATCACCTGCGGAGAGAGGTTGTGGGGAGGCAGCAGCTTGGCGACCATGGCTTGCCGGCGCTCCTCGGAGTAACGAGGCATGAGAGTCTCCTTTCGCCCCCTGATCAGTTTATAAGAACAGGGTATCAGAGGGTGCGACACTGATCCTGACACTGGGGGCCTGTCAATGGCCATAAAAACTGAGCTACCATTGGCCTGTTCCAGTCAAGACAGAGCGGTCATATTTTCAAGCCGTAGTTGCCAAATCAATCTCCCTCGGCGGTTGGTAGCCCAAAGCCGAGTAACGTCGGCAGCTGTTGTGCTCCATCTCGATGGGGTCGATCACGTGCTACCTGTCGACTCGCATACCGCTACCCAGCCGCACGCTTTTCAGGGATCCGAAGAAGCGCTCCATGACGGCACTGTCCCCACAGTTCCCCTTCCGGCTCATCGAGGCCTGGAAACCATACCGCTCCAGCGTGACGCGATAATCACGAATGAGTGCTGGGCGGATTCCACCGGTCGTCGCAATATCTCGATGTTGGAGGTGTTGCATGGGTGGGATGATCACGGGTGGGTCAATTTTGTTGACCGCTGGGGGATTCACGGGCGGCTCAATGCCGCGCCTGAGCGCTGTAGGACCCCCCTTTCTTTCCACCGTAGGCGGCAGCTTCCCAAGCAGCTGAGGGAGGGGAGGGCGTCAAGCCAGTTAGGGCATGGTTCAACCTGACAACACAGCTTGACGATGCACAATCATTTACTATGATTAATATTGAATCGTTCTGCTGCATAGGATGTCACGATGGCCACCACCAAGACTCGATCCGTTACCGCCCACGTCCCTGTAGAGCTGGCCGAGCGAGTCGATGAAATTGCCGACCGTCTGGATCGCTCCAAAAACTGGATCGTCAAGCAAGCCCTGGCCGCCTGGCTTGACCAAGAAGAGGAGCGCGAACGCCTGACCCGCGAGGCGCTGACCGATGTGGATGTCGGTCGTGTCATCGACCATCAGGCCGTGCAGGCTTGGGCCGACAGTTTGAGCACCGATACCCCGCTGCCGGTGCCACGCTGATGGAGTTGAAGTGGACGAGCAAGGCCCTATCCGATCTGGCACGCCTCTACGAGTTCTTGGCAACAGTGAACCAGCCCGCAGCGGCCCGCACGGTGCAGCAGCTCACAGCTGCACCGACCACCCTGCTGGCCAACCCGCGTATCGGCGAGCTGCTGGAAGAATTCGAGCCGCGTGACGTGCGGCGGATTCTGGTCGGCCGTTATGAGATGCGCTATGAGATCACGGATTGCACCATCTATCTGCTTCGTTTGTGGCATACCCGTGAGGACCGCTAGTTTTGGATGCGAGTCACACCAGCCTGGATAATGCATCAGACATGAAAAAGGCGGCTGAAAATTGGTTATGATTCAAGGGCCTACACCACAACCAACCGCCTCGGCCGCCATAACAAACGGCACCAAGCCGTCCGCTTCCTTTCCACGCTGCAAAGGCCGTCAGGTCATCGCCCGTTTCGTTGGCGGTGATGCCACTTCCGACGGCGGTATCCTGCTGCTGCCGCAGCTCGATCGCGAGATGGGCCTGGCCCGTGCTGTCGCCCGCCGGCTCAGCGCTGCCTGCATCGCACCGAAACCCTGGTCCGCCAGCGCGTGTTCGGCCTGGCGCTGGGCTATGAGGATCTCAATGATCACAAGGCGCTGCGTCACGACATTGCCCTGCAGACCGCTTTCGATACCGATGGCGTGCAGGCCAGTCAGTCCACCTTGTGCCGCTTCGAGCAGCAAGCCGACCGGGACTGGGCGATCACCATCCACGAGGAGATGATCGAGCAGTTCATCCGCTCGTTCCGGCGGCCACCCAAGAAGCCGCTTTACCGCGACTTCGATGCGACCGACGATCGGGTGCATGGCCAGCAGCTCGGGCGGCACTTCAACGGCTACTACAACCACTACATCTTCCTGCCGCTGTTCGTGTTCTGTGGCGACCAGCTGCTGGTGACGAAGAACCACCCAGGGTGTCCGACCTGATGCATGGAAAAATCCACCTGTTTAGTCTCGATACGCTGGTGAACATGGTTGTGGCAGCGGGGCTGCATGTCGAAATGCGCGTACTCGACTCTGCGTAAGAAAAGCTTGGTTTTCTTTACATCTTGATCCACAGCCTGGTCAGCCTAAAAACCATTGTCTTTATTCTAATTCTTACGTGCCGCCTGCTTGCCTAGCAGAATGGTCTCTGGTTCAGTGTCCGGCTGAATCCATCTGCCACCGAACAATGTCAAAGGAAAGTCATATGGGGAGACGTCCGTGACCGACGATCTCGTCCTGTTGGAAGCGCAGCAGGAGGTTCACGAGCGGATCGCCGAGCAGGTGCCCCTGGAGAGCACGCTGGAGGCGATCGCCCATTGGATCAGCCTCCAGTTGCCCGGGGCCATCGTGGCCTTCATGCGTTTCGATCCAAAGCGACGCTCCCTCAGCCTGTATCCCAGTCACCACTTCTCCCAGGCCTACCACGAAAGGCTTCAGGATGTTCGAATCGGCCCGGCCGAGGCGGCGTCCTTTGGGGCGGCGGCCTACCTGCGTCATCAGGTGATCAGCGAGGACATCCGCACGGACTCGCTGTGGGAGCCCCTGCGCAATGCGGCCCTGACCGAGGGTCTGCGCGCCTGCTGGTCAAGCCCGGTGATCACCTCCCAGGGTGAGCTACTGGGCACCTTCGGCACGTACTACCGCCACCCCGCCGCCGCCAGTGAGATGAGCCTGCGGCGACTGCGTCAGGCCGCCAGCCTGGTCGCCCTGGCGATCATCAAGCACCGTAACAGTCGTCGTCACCAAAAGCTGGCCGAGTGGCATCGCTCGCTGTTCGTGAACCATCCGGCGGGGGTCTACGCCTTCGACCTCGAGGGCCGCTTCCTGCGCGGAAATGCCGCCCTGGAGCAGATCACCGGATACCCCGAGCCACGCCTGATAGGCCGCCACTTCAACGACTTCATCGACCCCGGCTATCGCGACCTGACCCAGACCGCCTTCGATGCCGCCCGCGCCGGCGCCTCGCGCCGCTACGAGACGATGGGTACGCATGCCGACGGCCACGCTTACCACCTGGAGGTCACCAACTTCCCGGTGACCGTCGAAGGTGAGGTCGTCGGCGTCTATGGCATCTGCCAGGACATCACGCAACGCAAGCACCAGGAGGCCGAGCTGCGCCTGCTGCAACGGGGCATCGAGGCCAGCCCTAACGGCATCCTCATGGCCGATGCCAGCCAGCCCGACCTGCCTATCGTCTATGCCAATGAGGCCTTCTGCCGCCTGTCGGGCTATGCCACCGGAGAGGTCCTGGGCCGCAACTGTCGCTTCCTGCAGGGCGCAGACACCAACCCCACGACGATCGCCACCATCCGGTGCGCCCTGAGCGAACGTCGCGAGGTGCAGGTCACACTGCTCAATTACCGCAAGGACGGCTCCGCCTTCTGGAACCGCCTGTCGATCAGCCCGGTCATCGACGAGGCGGGGCACTGCACCCACTTCATCGGCACCCAGCAGGACATCACCCTGGAGCGCGATCAGGAGGCCCAGATCGCTTACCAGGCCACCCATGACCTGCTCACCGGCTTGCCCAATCGAACGGCCCTGGACGATCGTCTAGAGAAAGACCTCCGCTGGAGCCGACAGACCCAGCGCCTGCTGGCGGTGCTGTACCTCGACCTGGATGGCTTCAAGGCCATCAACGAAGGCCTGGGGTATCGGGTGGGCAACCGCTTGTTGACGGCCATTGCCGAGCGTCTGCGACGGCTGCTTGGCCCCCGGGACACGCTGGCCCGCCTCACCGGCGACGAGTTCGCCTTCCTGATGCCCGACGTCGCCTCACGCGATGAGGTCGCGCTCGCCGCCGAGCGCATCCTCACAGCCTTCGAGGACGCCTTCGACATCGACGGCCGTACACTGCATGTCAGTACCAGCATCGGGGTCGCCTGCAGCGACGAGGCGATCCAACAGACGCATGAGCTGCTGCAGCATGCCGACCTGGCCCTGGAAGCGGCGAAGCGCCAAGGGCGCAATACCTGGCAGTGGTATCGGAGAGAGGGAGAGCAGGACGTCGGTGAGCATGTGCTGTTGCGTCATGACCTTCACGCCGCCCTGCGTGAAAACCAGTTCGAGCTCTACTACCAGCCCATCGTCGAGGCCATTACGGGACGCATCTGCAGCCTCGAGGCGCTGATCCGCTGGCACCACCCCACCCAGGGCATGGTGCCCCCCGGCGTCTTCATCCCGATTGCCGAGCAGACCGGGCAGATCATCCCCCTGGGTCGCTGGGTGCTGAAGCAGGCCTGCCAGCATCTCGCCAGCATGCGCGCCAAGGGCGAGCGAGTGTTCCCGGTCGCCGTCAATATCTCGTCGCTGCAGTTTCGGCGTGACGGCTTCCTCGACGAGGTACAGGCCATCCTGGACGAGACGGGGCTGCCGCCCGAGCTCCTCGAGCTGGAGATGACCGAGAGTATCCTGCTAGGCGGCGCCGAGCAGGCCATCGAGATGATCGACACCCTTCGCGGGATGAGCATCACCGTCGCTCTCGACGACTTCGGCACCGGCTTCTCCAGCCTCAGTTACCTGCGTGACCTGCCGATCCACAAGATCAAGCTGGATCGCGCCTTCATCCGGGACATCCGTACCAGCCGCAGCAATGCGGCCATCGTCCAAGGCATCATCACCATGGCCCATCATATGGGCCTGGTGGTGGTCGCGGAGGGCATCGAGGAGCGCGCGCAGCAAGAGGATCTGGTGCAAAGAGAATGCGACCTGCTGCAAGGCTACCTCTTCGCTAAGCCGATGCCATGGGAAGCGCTCGCGGCACTCCCCGACCAGCTGCCCGCACCTGAAGGATGAGACCGCCCCTATAACGAGTTTCCCCCGACTCTCGAGCTCGAGAGCCGGGGGAAGGGCAGGGTCTTACAGGGAAGCACCTCTTGACCGGAGGTGATGCTACTACCCAACCGCGCACAGGGAAGGAACGGGGGCTGGGGTTGGCACGTAAGTATGTTGCCGCCTCGCGAGACCTGATTCCACCCCTCCAGAAGCCCGATAAACCAGTGTTCCCAGGCCGTATTCTCCGCTTCACTCTCAGGCACCATGCTGAGATAAGGCGAACAGCATTGTTGCCCTGCTAACAAAGAGGTATATAGTCAACTTCTCCAGAAAAATATATATGCTGTTGATATATCAATAAATACTATCGCATGCGCAGGTAACCGACATGGCCCTCCCCGCTCTGTACGCAAACCCTTCAGCGGCCGTGATTCGGTCGTTGCTCCAACACAGCCATGAGATTTCTCTGTATGCCAAGAGCATGGCCTACCCGCTGAAAGCCGTGGTCCACGAGCTCGACCTCAGCAGTGGCCGCCTGGTCCTGGAAGTGGAGTATGCCGGCCAGGACATTGAACGCTACCTGACTGACGGCGGTGTCAGCTTCGACATGGAGGCCCTTAAGGGCAGCCAGGACATGGAGCGTGAGACCTACAGTCTCAGCAACGTCGTCGCCAAGCTACTCAAGACCGACAGCACGCTCTATCGCCTGGAGTGCCAGTTGCCGGAATCGGTGTTCGTCGCCGAGCAGCGCGGGGCCATCCGTATCCCCTTCGTGCTGGGCATGCAGGCCCGGGTCAGCCTGGAGGTCTATCTGCACGAGCTCAACGTGCCGGGACGGCTGCGCAACCTCTCGGTGGGCGGCTGCATGGTCGATATCGACCTGGCGGAAAGCATTGCCATCGGCGTGAACCAGGAGATTCCCGGGATCACCATCGAGTTTCCCAACGGCGAGAGCTTCTTTGCCGAGGGCAAGGTTCGCCACATCCGTCCCTTCGGCAACCACGGCTACGCCGCGGTCGGCATTCAATTCATCAACATGGGCGCGCCCCAGACCGAGGCCCTGTTCCGTTACGTGAACGAGTCCGAGCGTGAGGCCGCCTACCGCACCGGGGCCAACGACAAGATGGACTACCATGCTCCGCTGTTCATCCCCGGCGCCAAGGAGAAGCAGATCCTTCAGCGTGAAACCCAGGAGCGTGAGAAGCGCGCCCGCCAGTCGCCCATGGAGCGTGGCGTCACGGATGTGGCACATCAGCTCCAGGTAGGGCTGATGTACATGAAGACCCGTGACCTCTTCCCCGAGGAGATCTTCTACGACTGTGTCGATACCCTGCGCTACCTGGTGGAACAGAACCGCAAGGCGTTTCTCTATGCGCTGGCCTTCCTGCGTGACGAACCGGACTGGGTGCGTCATGCGGTACAGGTCGCCGGGCAGCTAGCTGACATGCTGCTGGCCCGTGACCCCCATGATCCGCACGTACGAGAAGCCGTACTGGGTGCTCTGCTGCACACCCTGGGCAAGCCGCTGCTGGTGGGCCCACGGCTGCCATCCTTGAAGGTCAACATGAACCCGGAGCAGAAGGACATCCTCAAGGGGCATGTCATCGCGCTACGGCACAAGCTTGAGGCACTCGGTTGGATGCCCAGCCCCACCTGCCGCGAGATCATCGAGAAGGCCAATGAACGCCTGGACGGCACCGGTTACCCGGCTGGCAAGCGTGGTGACCAACTGTCGGAACGAGTGCGCCTGGTAGCGGTGATCAAGGCGGTCAACAAGCTGAGGCACGTGCGCAACGGCATTCCACCACGTACCCCGCTGGACGCCTACCGCATGATCCACGAGGCCGCCACGGCCTACGACAAGACGGTGCTAGTGGAGTATATCCAGGCCTACGGGCTCTACCCGATCGGCAGCCTGGCCAAGTTTTCCGGGGGCTTTCTCGCCTGGGTGATGGAGATCGACAGCAAGGGCATGCCGATCCAGGTGAAGGTGATAAAGAACCTGCGCTTCCCCGACACCAACATCAGCTGCGAGCTGGGTAGCGGCGACTTCGCGCAGATAGGCAAGCTTGAGGACATCGTCAACCCCGCTGACTATGACGTGAAGGTCATCAAGGTCTAGCGGGAACGAAGAAAGCCCTTGGTGCCGGGGACAAGTCAGCACCAAGGGCAAGCAGGATCATACTCAGTTCAGGGAAGCGCCTCTGGCCGGAGGCGCAGTGTCAATGTCTACGCAAGGGCAAGCTTGCTGAACATTAGCACCCTCACATGATGCCCCGAGTGTCGCTTCATTGCCACCCCAGGCCCGAGACCCTCCACCACACAGCGTGTCAGGAGTCGGCTGCTCGGCGCTCCGAGGCTTCGGAGTGACTGGCCTTCAAGGCGGCATAGAGGGCTGTCTTGCTGACCTTGATCCGGGCGGCGGCCTCACGGACGTTCAGCCCATTGGCCAGGTGCTCCCTCGCCCGCTTCAGCTTGTCGTCGGTGACGACGGGCTTGCGCCCCCCTTTGCGCCCACGAGCGGCGGCAGCGGCCAGCCCCGCCTTGGTGCGATCACGGATCAGGTCTCGCTCGAACTGCCCCAGGGCGCCGAACACGTGGAAGACCAGCCGCCCACCCGGCGTGGTGGTATCGATGGCTTCGGTCAGCGAGCGGAATCCGACGCCACGCGCCTCCAGGGTGCTGACCACTTCGATCAGATGCGGCAGCGAGCGGCCCAGGCGATCCAGTCGCCACACGACCAGCACATCCCCGTCGCGCAGGAACTCCAAGGCGGCCGTCAGGCCGGGGCGTTCCGCCTTTGCCCCGGAGACGGTGTCATCGAAGATTCGCTCGCACCCTGCCTTGTGAAGTGCATCGGTCTGCAAGGCGGAGTCCTGCTCCGCCGTCGAGACCCGCGCATAACCGATCAGTGCCATAGCTTGCCTTTTTTGTCCGCTAACTCGTCCGCCTATCTTATTGTCCGACAACCCATCGAACAAGCTTGTTCTCGGACAATGTCCGGGTTGGCCGTCTAATGATCGTTTGACGGACGCCAGCCGCAGGACTAGGGTATCCTTAGGTATCACCTAGTGATAGGAAGCGATAATGGCAACATCACTCAAGATCGACGACGCACTGAAAGGCCGCGTCAAACACCTCGCCAGCCAGCGTCGGCGCTCGTCGCACTGGATCATGCTCGAAGCCATCCAGCAGTACGTCGAGCGTGAGGAAGCCCGCGAGAGCTTCAGGCAAGAAGCCTTGGCATCCTGGGAGGCCTATCAGGAAACCGGTCGGCACCTGACCGGCCAGGAAGTGCGCTCCTGGTTGAGCACCTGGGGCACCGAAGATGAAAAGGCGAAGCCTGAGTGCCACAAGTAATCGTTACCGAAGGCGCCGCCGAAGGCTTGGAGCGATGCCGGCGATTCCTCGCCACCAAGTCCCGTGAAGCCGCGCGTCGGGTTGGGCAAGCCATCGAGCAGCACTTTCTGTTACTGGAGTCAGCCCCCGACGTTGGCCGGCCTCTCGATGAGATGCCCGAGCTTCGCGAGCTGGTGATCTCCTTCGGAGACTCAGGCTACGTGGCGCTGTACCGCTACGAGCCTACCGCCGAGGCGGTGCATGTCTTAGCATTCCGGCATCAGAAAGAAGCAGGGTATTGGTCAACTACCTCCGGCTGAAGCCGGAGGCTTGTGAAAGCAAGCCCGGTTGACCAAGAAGCGCGACAAGCCTCGGCGCTTCAGGCCGAGGAAGGATAGCGCGGGCGCCGCAGACGCCCTATACTATTGGATATAAATATAGCTGCGGGTCACTATGCAACGCCTCCAAGCCTTCAAGTACGAACTGATGCCCAGCGGGGAGCAGGTGCGGAAAATGCGCCAGTTCGCTGGCATGGCCCGGTTCGTGTTCAACAAGGCGCTGGCGTTGCAGAAAGAGCGATATGCGGCCGGTGAGAAGAAGCTCGGGTATGCGGCCTTGTGCAAGGCACTCACCGGCTGGCGCAATAGCACCCAGACACCGTGGCTCAAGGACGGCCCCATTCATCCGCTCCAGCAGTCGCTGAAAGACCTCGAGCGCGCCTACGCCAACTTCTTCGCCAAGCGGGCGGACTTCCCGCGCTTCAAGAAGAAAGGGCAGCGCGACAGCTTTCGCTATCCCGATCCGAAACAGATCAAGCTCGATCAGGGAAACCGTCGCATCTTCCTGCCTAAGCTCGGCTGGCTGCGTTTTCGCAAGAGCCGCGAGGTACTGGGGTGGTGAAGAATGTCACCGTCAGCCAGTCGTCGGGGCGATGGTTCGTCTCGATCCAGACCGAGCGCGAGGTCGCCGTGCCAGCGCCGACCGGCGGTGCCGTGGGCATCGACCTGGGCGTGGCGCGGTTCGCCACGCTCTCCGATGGCAGCTACCTGGCACCTCTCAACAGTTTCAGAAAGCACCAGGCGGCGCTGCGCAAGGCGCAGCAAGCCATGAGCCGCAAGGTCAAGTACAGCAACAACTGGAAGAAGGCCAAGGCCCGCATCCAGAAACGCCAGGCTCGCATCGCCAATGCCCGGCGCGACTACCTGCACAAGGCTTCCGCCACGATCAGCCAAAACCACGCGCTCGTGGTGCTGGAAGACCTGCAGGTAGGCAACATGTCGCGCTCGGCCAGAGGGAGTGTCGAGCAGCCAGGCCGCCAGGTCCGGCAGAAATCCGGCCACAACCGCTCGATCCTCGATCAGGGGTGGTACGAGTTCCGTCGCCAGCTCGACTACAAGCTGGCCTGGCGAGGGGCGCATCTGGTCGTTGTGCCACCGCACAACACCAGCCGCACCTGTCCCGAGTGTGGTCATGTCGCCACCGAGAATCGGCGCAGCCAGGCTCGGTTTGCCTGTGTCGAATGTGGCTTCGAGGCCAATGCCGATCATGTCGGCGCCATCAATGTATTAAGGGCGGGGCACGCCCGGCTAGCCTGTGAAGTGAGTGGTGCAGTAAGGCCGCCAGCAGCAGGAACCCACCGAAGCCTCAGGGATGGCTCAATGCCGCGCCTGAGCGCCGTAGGAATCCCCTTCCTTTCCGCCGTTGGCGGCAGCTGCCTAAGCAGCTGAGGGAGGGGAGGACGTCAACAGGGAGAGCGGTAGCCAACCCGCTACGTTGGTAACAGGTCGCCAAGACCCACCCCGCCGTGCTTCCCCAGCGGCGGGCTCTGGACGGTCAGGATCATGCTGCGGTACGCCGCCTCGGGCGCAAGGCAAAACGCCGAAGGTTCTGATCGCTGCGGAAACGCAGGAGCCGGTTATCGACATTCCCGAGGGAAGACGGGCCGACAGGCCCGCGACACCAGGCCCGTAAGGGCATTGATAGGGAGAAAATCGCATCGCGGTTTTCGTATTGGATAAATAGAAGCGGCCCTTGATGCCGTGCAGCGAGAAACGCGCCCGGCTGCTGCTGGCGCGGGGTCGGGCGGTGGTGCATAAGCGCTACCCGTTCACGATCCGGCTCAAGGGTCGGGCAGGTGGCGACACCCAGCCGCTGCGACTCGGCATCGACCCCGGCAGCAAGACCACCGGGCTGGCGCTGGTGCGCAAGGATGCTGAGGATCGTCACGTGCTGTGCCTGTTCGATCTTGTCCATCGTGGCTTTCAGATTCGCAAGGTGCTGGCGCAGCGCCGAGCCTTTCGTCGCCGTCGTCGTAGCCAGAACCTGCGCTACCGGGCGCCACGCATCAACAACCGCACCCGACCCAAGGGCTGGCTGGCTCCCAGCCTGCAGCACCGTGTCGATACCGTCACGGCTTGGGTGAACCGGCTGACTCGTCTGGCGCCGGTCACTGCCATCAGTCAGGAGTTGGTGCGCTTCGATACGCAGAAGCTGGAGACCCCGGAGATCACCGGTGTCGAGTACCAGCAGGGCTCGCTGCTCGGCTACGAGGTGTGCGAATACCTGCTGGAAAAGTGGGGTCGCGAGTGCGCCTACTGTGGTGATACCGACACCCCACTGGAGGTCGAGCATGTGGTGCCTCGCGCTCACGGCGGCTCGAACCGCGTCAGCAACCTGACGCTGGCCTGCCACGCCTGCAACCAGGGGAAAGGCAACGGCACGCTGGACGCTTTCTTCACCACCGACAAGGGGCTCAAGAAGCGACTCAAGGCCAACAGCCAGTCGGCGGGTGCTCGACTGGAGCGCGTGCAACGTGAGCTCAAGCGCCCGTTGTGGGATGCCAGCGCCGTCCACGCGACCCGTTGGTGCTGTTCGCTGCCCTCAAGGCCACCGGTCTACCGGTGACAGCAGGTAGTGGCGGGCGCACCAAGTACAACCGCCGGCGCCTCGGCATTCCCAAGTCACATGCCCTCGACGCCGCCTGCGTCGGTCCATTCAGCCGGCTGCATGGCGAGAGCCGCCCCACGCTGGTCATCAAGGCGACCGGGCGTGGCAGCTACCAGCGCACACGGCTCGATAAGCACGGCTTCCCGCGCGGCCACCTGATACAACAGAAGCAGGTGCGCGGCTTTCAGACCGGCGACATGGTGAAAGCCGTTGTGCCCACCGGCAAGAAGGCCGGCATCCATACGGGCCGTGTCGCTGTTCGGAAAACCGGCAGCTTCAACATTCAGACCGAGCAGGGAGCGGTGCAAGGCATCTCGCACAAGCACTGCTTGCTGATCCAACGCGGTGATGGCTACGGCTACCACCTCACCTCATCCATTCAACCAAAGGAAGGAGCGGGGCAGGCGGTAGCGTAACAGGTCGCAGGCGTGCACAAAAAACGGGCCTTCTCCCCTCCCCACACACTGCAAGGGGGCGAGGCTGAGCGCTGGGTAGGTCTCAGGAAGGCATGGGGAAGCGATGGTGGTCCACGCTCACGCGAAGCCCAGGAAGACGGCCAACGCTCGATTGACGGCGACCATGGTGCTGTCATCGAGGTGGCCGAAGGCCTCCCCCACCTTCTCTCGCTTCACCGTCATGGGCTTGTCCACCATGATCTGGGAGCGTCGCTGCAGGCCATTCTCGGGGGTGGGCTCCACATCGAGGCGGATCAGTGGGGCATCGACCCGGGTGCTGGAGAGCAACAGCACCGTCACTCTGCCGGTTCCGGAAAACTGATCCGACTGGATGACGAGGGCAGGGCGCGGCTTTCCGACGTCACTCGACAGGGCAAGGGTCACCAGGTCGCCACGCCTCATGCGTCACACTCGTCGTCGTCCAGGTCCAGGAGGGCGGCATCCATGAAGTCCTGCAGATCCTGATCTCTGTCGTCGGCGGCCGCGACGGCAGCGCACTGGCGGCGGGCCTCTTCGGCGAAGCCGGGTTGGCGGGTATCCGGTACCCAGATCTGGATCGGGCGCAGGCCGGCCGCACGTAAGGCGGCGCGGTGTCTCTTCACCCGGTTGTTCACGTTGTCGGTTGCTACCATGGCGAATCCTCCATCCGTTTCATGTAACAGGGTAGCTCTCCCTTCTGTTTCATGCAACGAAGGGTGTCCAGAAAACGATAGGGTTTTCCCCAAAGCGGATGGCTCTCTTGGTTCAGGTTGTGGGTCTAATGCATTGAATTTCCGAAGAATATCTGCCGCCACCGTCGTTTCAGGCTGGCCTCATGAATTAACGGGGATTGGGCAGGGTTGCGGGAAGTATGGCGTTTCGGTCCAATACTGGCCTCGCTTTCATCCTTTGAGGAGTCCCTGTGGCTGAAGCTCATCTCGACGATGCTGCCCCGACGCTCTACCACACCCTGGAGGATATCCAGTGGCAGCGTAGTTTCGACGCGCGCTCACTAACCCGTGGGCGCGGCTACGCGCGGCAGGACCGGGTGCGCCGGGGAATCCGCCTCGAACATGAGGGAGAGATGCTGGTCTTGCGGGCCATGGTGAATGGAAGCGGGCGCAGTCGCTATCTCACGAGTCTGGCTGTAGACCCTGACAATCACTCTATGGGCGTGGTCAGCGACTGCAGTTGCCCGGTGGGGCGTCAGTGCAAGCATGCGGTGGCGGTGATCCAGAGCTTCATCGACGACATGGAGGCCGACGGCATTCCGCCCCGAAATGACTCGGCGCTACTCGAGCAGCGCTGGGAGTCGTGGCTTGCCGAGCTCCAAACGCCGCTTGGTGGCAAGCGCTACGCCGAGGAGCTGGAAGACGACTATCGCCTGGCGTTGTTCCTGGATATCGACTCGAACCCTCGTGACCCTGTGCTCCAGGTGTCACCGGTCTGGGTGCGGCCAACCAAGCAACGCTCGCGTGGCAACGGCTGGGTCAAGCCACGCCCTATCATGCTGCGAAGTGACGGTAGCCTCACGCCCAGGCCCCCTCAAGGGCTGGTATCGGCACAGAAAGAGACGTTGGAGATGTTGATGCTTGGCGAGCAGCGCCGCCAGTTCTCCAGCGTAGGATATGAGCAGTTGTGGAGCCCAGTCACCCACGGCTTCCAGGCAAGGGCACTGTGGTCGCTGCTGGAGAGCGACACGCCGCCGCTGCTGTTCCATCCCAAACAGACCGGCACAATGCTTGACCCGGGCCAGGCCTGTCGGCTGACCCTGGCCTGGGAGCCTGATGCCGACGGCAACCAGCACCTCTACGCAGATGCCGAGCCCACTGATGTCATCTCCCATGAAGCCGCGATCGTGCGTGCCGGCAGTGAACTCTGTTATCTCGACGAGAAAACTGGTCTCTTCGGGCGCTTGGAGGGTGATCCAAACCTGCTGATGCGCCTACGCCGCGCACCCCCATTGCCTCCGGAGATGAGCGGCTGGCTCACCGAGCGTCTGCATCAGGTGCCTGGTCTGGCGGAGCGCCTTCCGGCACCCCAGGAAGTCGAGGAGCGCACTCTGGAGGGTGTGACGCCCCGTCTCAAGGCCACCATGCAAGTCGCCACCGGACAGCTGGGCTATCGTGATGGCGCCATGGTGCCTCAGTGGGTCGAGGTGGGGGCCGCCGTCATAGGTTTTGACTACGACGGCATCGAGGTGCCGCCGGAGGAGGGGGAATCCCACCAGGCCTTCCGTGACGGCCAACGCCTCACCGTGATGCGCGACCGTAAGGCGGAGCTGGAGCTGGTGCGGACCCTGCCGCCCGGTATGGTGACCCTGGAACGCCTGCGGCAGATTGAGGCCGTGCCTGAACATTTCGACCTTCCAGAGTGGACACTGCTTTTGCCCGTGGAGGGTACGCCGCCGAGAAGCGCCGCTGAGTGGCCGACCCACCTGGCCGGGCCTGACGAGTGGTGGGAGATGATCGCCAAGCTGCGCGAGGCCGGTTGCCTGGTTCACTTCAGTGACGACTTCCCCGAGGAGCCGACCTACCTCGAGCCGGACGACTGGTACGGCGAGCTGGAACCGGCCGGTAACGGCTGGTTCGACCTGGCACTGGATATCGAGGTGGAAGGGGAGCGGCTCAATCTGTTGCCGATCCTGCGTCGCCTGTTCAAGGATCCCGACTTTCCGCTAGAGCCCGCCGAGGACGAAGCCGAGGATGCCAGCTGGACGCTGGCTCTGCCGGAGAACCGCCGCCTGGTAATGCCACTCTCGCGGCTGCGGTCGTTGATGGCGCCGATCCTGGATTGGCTCAGCGACGAAAGTGACCCGGAGGCAGCGCTGCGTTTACCAGTGACCGCCGCTGAGAAAGTCGCGCCGCTTGCCGAGCACGAGCGCTGGGCTGGCCGTGAGGACGTTACCGCCTTGGCGAACCGCCTGCGCGAGCTGCCCTCCAGTCTGCCGGCTCCACATGGCTTTGCCGGTGAGCTGCGTGACTACCAGGCCCGCGGCATCGCCTGGATGCGCTTCCTGTCTGAGCTCGGCACCGGAGGTATCCTGGCCGACGACATGGGGCTGGGCAAGACCGTGCAGGTGCTGGCGCATGTCCTCGACGAGCGTGCCCGCGGCGCGCTGGACCGCCCAACCCTGGTGGTGGCACCCACCAGCCTGGTCGGCAACTGGTGTGCTGAAGCCGAGCGTTTTGCTTCCGAGCTCAAGGTGGTGGCCTTGCAGGGCGGCAAGGCGCAGCGCGAGCGGCAATTCGATGAGACGCTACCCGGCGCCGATCTAGCCGTCACGACCTATGCGCTGCTGATACGTGATCTCGAGCGCCTGCGTCACCACGACTTCGGCCTTCTGGTGCTCGACGAAGCCCAGGCGATCAAGAACGCTGCCAGCCAGACTGCTCGCGCGGTCCGCGAGCTCAACGTCAGTCGCGCCGTCGCCATGACCGGCACGCCACTGGAGAATCACCTGGGTGAGCTGTGGGCCCAGCTCGATGCCGTGGCCCCGGGCGCCCTGGGCAGTCAGCAGTGGTTTGGGCAACGCTTCCGCACCCCCATCGAGAAGGAGGGCGATGTCGAGCTACGTCAGCGTCTCTCGCGGCGCATCGCCCCGCTGATGCTGCGCCGGACCAAGCAGCAGGTGCTGACCGAGCTGCCGGAAATGACTGAGACACGCCGTGAAGTCACCCTGAACGGCGCCCAGCGTGAGCTCTACGAGAGCCTGCGTCTGGCCCAGCATCAACGGGTCCAGCAGGCAGTGGCCGAGCGTGGCCTGGCCGCTTCCGGTATCGTCATGCTCGATGCGTTGCTCAAGCTGCGCCAGGTATGCTGCGACCCGCGGTTAGTCAAGTTGGAGAGCGCGCGCAAGACGAAGCGTTCCGCCAAGTTGGAGCAGCTACGTGAGCTGGTCCCGCCGCTGGTGGAGGAGGGCAGGCGCATCCTGATCTTCTCCCAGTTCACCGAGATGCTGGCGTTGATCGGTGATGCCCTGGAGAAGGATGGTATCCCCTTCACCACCCTCACCGGCGACACTCCGGGCAAGACCCGCACCCAGCGTGTGACGTTGTTCCAGCAGGGCGAGATCCCGGTGTTCCTGATCAGCCTCAAGGCCGGCGGCACGGGCCTCAACCTTACCGCCGCGGATACCGTGATCCACTACGACCCCTGGTGGAATCCCGCGGTTGAGGCCCAGGCCACTGGCCGCGCCCACCGCATGGGCCAGCAGAATCCGGTGTTCGTCTACAAACTAGTGTGCGCCGGCACCGTGGAGGAGCGCATCCTCGACCTACAGGCGCGCAAGGCCGACCTCGCCGCATCGATCCTCGAAGGCGGCGCCGAGCAAAAGGGCGACGGCCCGCTGTTCGACGAGGAGGACCTGGCGCTTCTCTTCGCTCCGGTGGCGTAGCCTTGTTTGCCGAGTGGTGGGGGAGAGCGCCCCGGTGTCCCTGAGGCGGCAAGCAGTAGGTGTAGGGAGTACCCATCCCAGGAATGGGCGAGAATGTCGGCGCTGAGTTCCGATAGCTAGGCTAGGTCACTCTGCAAGCACGCCAGTGTCTGACAGGCTCCCTGGTGGGGCGGGACAAGCGGTCAAGCTTAGTGCAACCGGCCACAATAGTTGTCGTCCGCCGGCCAGAGTCATTGTCGCTGTATACCAACGCGGCCTTTCGCTATCGAGATGGCGAGATCACTATTGCCAAGACACAGGCAACGTTGCCGATCCGCTGGAGCCGCCTCCTGCCCTGTGCCCTCTCCAGCATCACGCTGTCGCGTGACCAGGCGGGGAGTGTCAGTTGCCTACCTTGGATGAATTATTCAGAATCCTCTAATTCATAATCCCTCTCACAACAACAAGGAGGAATACTCATGGAGGCAATTGCGTGACCGACGACCTCATCCTGCTGGAGGCGCAGCAGGACATTCATGAATTGATCGCCCAACAGGCCCCCCTCGAGACAACCCTGGACGCTATCGCTCGCTGGATTGGTATTCAGTTGCCCGGTGCCATCGTGGCCTTCATGCGCTTCGATCCAGCACGCTGCACCCTCAGCTTGTCCTCCAGCCAGCGCTTCTCGCGTGACTATTACGAACGGCTCCAGGATGTCCCCATAGGGGAAGGCATGGCGTCGTTCGGTGAGGCGGCCTACCGGCGCCGACAGGTCATCACGGTAGACATCCAGATGGACCCCCGCTGGGCGTCATTTCGCAGTGTGGCGCTTGCCGAAGGACTGCACGCTTGCTGGTCGAGCCCCGTGCTCACCAACCAGGGAGAGTTGCTGGGAACGTTCGGCACCTACTACCGTGAGCCCACCGCCCCCAGCGAGATGAGCCGGCGACGTCTGCACCAAGCCGCAGCCCTGATCGCCCTGGCGGTCATCAGGGACCGCGATAGTCGCCACCATCGTACGCTGGCCGAGTGGCACCGCTCGCTGTTCGTGAATCATCCTGATGGGGTCTACGAGTTCGACCTGGAAGGCCGTTTCCAGCGGGGCAACGCCGCCCTGGAAAGGATCACCGGATACGCGGAAAAGGAGCTGCTGGGCCGCCACTTCAATGAGCTCATCGACCCCGACTATCGTGATTTTACCCAGGCAGCTTTCGATGCCGCCAAGAATGGGGCGTCGCGCCATTACGAAACTGTCGGCATCCATGCCGACGGCCATAGCTACCACGTCGAGGTCACCAATTTCCCGGTCACCGTCGAGGATGAGGTCGTCGGTGTCTATGGCATTTGTCGCGACATCACCGCACGCAAACGCCAGGAGTCCACGCTTCGCCTGCTCCAGCGCGGCATCGAAGCCAGCCCCAATGGGGTGCTGATGGCGGATGCCTCCCAGGACGACATGCCGTTGGTCTATGCCAACGAGGCGTTTTGCCGACTGACGGGCTACGACCTGGACGAGGTGCTCGGCCGCAACTGCCGCTTTCTTCAAGGTAAACAGACCGACCCTGCTGCTGTTGCGACGATACGACAGGCGCTGGACGCGCGAACCAAGACCCAGGTGACGCTGCTCAACTATCGCAAGGATGGAGCTCCCTTCTGGAACCGCCTGGCGATCAGTCCTGTCACCGACGAGGCAGGCCACTGCACCCACTTTATCGGCATTCAGGAGGACATCACCCGAGAGCGCCGTCAGGAGGCCAAGATCGCCTACCAGGCCACCCACGACCTGCTCACCGGCCTGCCTAACCGCACGGCCCTGGATGACCGTCTCGAGCAGGACTACCGGTGGAGCCAACAAAATCGGCGCCTCCTGGCGGTGATGCACCTCGACCTGGACGGCTTCAAGACCATCAATGATGGCCTGGGGTACCGAGTCGGCAACCAGTTGCTGGCCACCATCGTCACGCGCCTACGCCAGCTGCTGGGCCCCTTCGATACCCTGGCGCGCCTTACCGGTGACGAGTTCGCCTTCCTGATGCCGGACTTGACCAACCGTGACGAGGCGGCCGCCGCGGCCGAACGCGTCCTCGCCGCCTTCGAGCAGTCGTTCGAGGTCGACGGGCAGGCGCTGCACATCAGTACCAGCATCGGGATCGCCTGCAGCGATGAAGCGAACCAGCACCCCCACGAGCTACTGCAGCATGCCGGCCTGGCCGTGGAGGTGGCGAAACGCCAGGGGCGTAACACCTGGCAGTGGTATCAAGGGGAGGGGAAGCAGGATACCGGCGAACACGTGCTGCTGCGCCATGATCTCCACACCGCCTTACGCGAGCAACAGTTCGAGCTTTACTACCAACCCATCGTCGATGCTGTCAGCGGCCACATCCGCAGTCTCGAGGCTCTCGTCCGCTGGCACCACCCCACGCAGGGCATGGTGTCACCCGGCGTCTTCATCCCGATCGCCGAGCAGACCGGACAGATCATTCCCCTCGGCCGCTGGGTGCTGCGGCAGGCCTGCCAGCATCTTGCCAGCATGCGTGCCAAGGGAGAGCGAGTGTTCCCGGTCGCCGTCAATATCTCGTCGTTGCAGTTCCGCCGTGACGGCTTCCTCGAGGAAGTGCAGGGCATCCTGGACGAGACGGGGATTCCTCCCGAGCTCCTTGAGCTGGAGATGACTGAGAGCATTCTGCTAGGCGGCGCGGAGCAGGCGATCGAGATGATCGATACCCTCCGCGGGATGAGCATCACGGTCGCCATCGACGACTTCGGCACCGGTTTCTCAAGCCTTAGTTACCTGCGTGACCTGCCGATCCACAAGATCAAGCTGGACCGTGCCTTCATCCGTGACGTCCTCACCAGTCGCAGCAATGCCGCCATTGTCCAAGGCATCATCACCATGGCCCATCACATGGGCCTGGTGGTGGTAGCAGAGGGTATCGAGGAGCGTGCGCAGCAAGAGGATCTGGTGAAAAGGGAATGCGACCTGCTGCAAGGCTATCTCTTCGCCAAGCCGATGCCGTGGGAAGCGCTCACAGCACTGCCCCTTCAGCTGCCCGCACCTGAAGCATAAACCAGCCACATAACAAGATTCCCCCGGCTCTCGGATAGAGGGCCGGGGGAAGGGCAGGGTCTTACAAGGAAGCACCTCTTGGCCGGAGGTGATGCTATTACCCAACCGCGCACAGGGTAGGGACGGGAGTTGGGGCTAGCACGTAGATATTGTGCCTCCCTTCAAGAGCTGGATCTACCCTTCCAAAATCTCGATAAGTCGGCGTTATCAGTCCGTATTCTCACCCTTGTCTACTGCCGTAATACGGATACCTTGGCCTCGCCACTGCAGTGGCCCACGGAATTCCGGCCAGGCGCTAAGCTCTAATCAGCTCGACCAGGAGACCCTGATCATGAGCAACAACCGTCCGTAATACAGCAGCGAGGCAAGGTCGCCGGCGGCGGCTCCGCGGCACATTAAGGGGTAGTGGCTTTCCATCAGTCCTGTGCTGGCCGCTGGAGTGGCCAGGTCGGGTGTAGAATCCACCTCCGCCGGCACTGAGCTGAGGCAGGAAGAGGGCATCATTATCGTCATCGTAACCTCGAACTTGGATGAACTGAACCGCTGCCAGACGCTACTCGAATCTGCTGGCGGTGAGCCACTCCCGTGTTCCTCGATCCGCGTTCACTGCCAGATCCAGATGAGGCTCGGCCTCCAGCTCTTGCTTGGCGCCGCGCAGCGGCTCGTTGCCTTGTTCACCCGAGACTTTCCACGTCGAAGGCTACAATCTGTCGGTGCTCTCGGGAAAATTCCACTCCGATCAGATGAATCGGCTTTCCGGCCGCGCGGTACTTGTCGGCATAGCCGCGGGCATGTATCTGATCCAACGCCTTGCCTTCGGGCAGCTGCTCCACCACCTTGAACTCGAACAGGTAGAGGTGGCCGAAGGCGGCGACTGTCATGTCCACTCGGCCGTGGTGGCTGGCGTCTTCCACGGTGATATCGAGCCCCAGGGCGGCAAAGTGGCTGTAGAAGACGCTGGCATAGTGGCCTTCGTACTTGGCGATCGGGTTGTTGCGGTACCAGTCGTGGGGCAGGCTGGCGAAGAGCGCCTTGAGGTGGGCTTCCAGGCCTGGCAGGTTGTTCTGCTGCAGTTGCTTGAACAAGCTACGGCGCTGAGTCGGACCATCCTCCACGCCAAGGGCGGGCAATAGTGCGTGATTCAGGCTGGTCTCTACCTCACGGTTAGGAAAGCCGAGCGTATACTGGCGGTAGCCCAGCATAGGTTCCTCGACATTCCGGATGGTCAGATATCCGGTCTGAAAGAGCAGGGCGTCGGTACTGATATCATCAACATCGAACTGGCTGAGCAGTTCGTACTCCGTCTCCCACTGCTCCAGCTGAGGCGTAAAGACCCCGCGCTGCCTGAGGATGTCTACGAGAAATGTTGGCGTAGCGCTCTCGAACCAATAAGGTCCAAACTCACGGTTCTGGAATAACAGCAACACGTCGAAGGGGTTGTAGACCGAAGTGACGTCGGGGCCGCCCCAACGATAGCCGTTATACCAGGTGCGGATGGTCTCGCGGTCCAGACCGGACAATGCTGGGGCGAAGACGCTGTCGATGTCATCATCAGTGTATCCGCAGATCGTCGCGTATTCCGGCAGCAGCGTGATATCGCGCAGGTTGTTAAGCCCCGAGAAGAGACTGACCTTGCTGAACTTGGAGACCCCGGTGATCAGCACCAGGTGCAGGTGCGGGTCAGCATCCTTGATTACGCTGTAGAGGTTCTTCAGCCCCTCGCGTAGCTCATGGGCACGCTCGTGCGACAGGATATTGTCGAGGATCGGCTTGTCGTACTCGTCGATCAGCACCACTGCCCGTTGGCCGTGTCGCTGATGGGTGTGGTGGATCAGCTCCCTAAAGCGGCCGGCAATGGAAGTGTTACGCAGGGAGACGCCTTGCGCCTCAGCCTGGGCGTCGAGCAGTTCATGGATGTGGATATCCAGAGTCTCGCGGCTGGTGAGCACACCATCGCCAAAGCTCAGCCGGATCACCGGGTGGGTCTGTTGCCAGTCCCAGCGATCGTGAATATACAGCCCCGCGAAGAGCTCTTGGCGACCTTCGAACAGGCAGCGCAGGGTGTCGAGCAGCAGGCTCTTGCCGAAGCGTCGGGGACGCGACAGGAAATAGAACTTGTTCTGCTGGACCAGGCGTTCGATCACCGGGGTCTTGTCGACGTAGTAGTACCCCCCCTCGATGATCTCGGAGAAGGTCTGGATCCCGATGGGCAAGCGTTTCTTACCTGTGTTGGGCAAGGCATCCTCCTGTGAGCGAGCAGCATGGGGCAGGGTCGTGGGCAGAGGATAGCATGCAGGGCGTCGTGAGCGATGGGGGCTGGCCTGGAGGGCGAGCAGGGAAGGTACCCCGCCCGCTGATGTGCCGTCGTGATGGCCGATCGGGTGCTTACCGGCCGCAAGAGCCGCCTCCGTGGTTCTCGACCGCATCCACGATACGAATGTACCGTTCGAATACCAGAGTATTGCAAAACGTCGTCATGGGGCCGGGCATCGATTGCTCAGACCGACAATGCGGTGGGCAAATATCACTTCGAACGGTTCGGGCGCCGTTGGGATGGCGCGTTCTCCGTCTCGATATCGAATGCCACGATCTGTCGCTGCTCCCGGGAGAACTCCACCCCGACCAGGTGAATCGGCTTTCCGGCCGCGCGGTACTTGTCGGCATAGCCGCGGGCACGTATCTGATCCAACGCCTTGCCTTCGGGCAGCTGCTCCACCACCTTGAACTCGAACAGGTAGAGGTGGCCGAAGGCGGCGACTGTCATGTCCACTCGGCCGTGGTGGCTGGCGTCTTCCACGGTGATATCGAGCCCCAGGGCAGCAAAGTGGCTGTAGAAGACGCTGGCATAGTGGCCTTCGTACTTGGCGATCGGGTTGTTGCGGTACCAGTCGTGGGGCAAGCCGGCGAAGAGCGCCTTGAGGTGGGTCTCGAGGCTCGCCAGATCGTGGCGCTGCAAAACATCCATCAGGCCGAGCTGGTGAGTCTGGGCCTCACTATGATCAATCCCGAGCACGGGAAGCAGCAGATCGTTGAGGCTGCTTTCCACCTCCAGGTTGGGGAACCCCAGGGTGTAGAGTCGGTAGCCCAGCATGGGCTCCTGCATGTCCTTGATGGTGATGTGGCCGGTCTGGAACAGCAGCCCTTCGGTGGTGATATCGTCAACATCGAAGCGTCCGAGCAGTTGGGCCTTGGCCTGCAGTCGGTCCAGCTGAGGGGTGAAGACCCCGCGCTGCCTGAGGATGTCTACGAGAAATGTTGGTGTGGCGCTCTCGAACCAGTAGGGACCGAACTCACGCTTCTGGAATAGCAGCAGCACATCGAAGGGGGTGTACACCGATGCGACCTCAGCATCGCCCCAGCGGTAGCCGTTGTACCAGGTACGGATAGTGTCGCGGTCCAGGCCAGGCAGTTCGGGCGCAAAGACTGTGTCAATGTCGTCATCGGTATAGCCGCAAATCGTGCTGAAGGGGGCATCCAGAGTGATGTCGTTGAGATTGTTCAGCCCCGAGAAGAGACTGACCTTGCTGAACTTTGAGACACCGGTGATCAGCACCAGGTGCGGGTCCGCGTCCTTGATCACGCTGTAGAGGTTCTTCAGTCCCTCACGTAGCTCCCGGGCACGCTCGTGCGACAGGATATTGTCGAGGATCGGCTTGTCATACTCGTCGATCAGCACCACTGCCCGTTGGCCGTGTCGCTGATGGGTGTGGTGGATCAGTTCCCGAAAGCGGCCGGCAATGGAGGTGTTACGCAGGGAGACGCCTTGCGTCTCAGCCTGGGCGTCGAGCAGTTCATGGATGTGGAGATCCAGAGCCTCGCGGCTGGTGAGCACGCCATCGCCAAAGCTCAGCCGAATCACCGGGTGGGTCTGCTCCCAGTCCCAGCGGTCGTGAATATATAGACCCGCGAAGAGCTCCTGGCGACCTTCGAACAGGCAGTGCAGGGTGTCGAGCAACAGGCTCTTGCCGAAACGCCGGGGGCGGGAGAGGAAATAGTACTTGTTCTGCTGGACCAGGCGCTCGATCACCGGGGTCTTGTCGACGTAGTAGTAGCCCCCCTCGATGATCTCGGAGAAGGTCTGGATCCCGATGGGCAAGCGTTTCTTACCTGTGGTGGGCAAGGCATCCTCCTGTGAGCGAGCAGCATGGGGCAGGGCCGTGGGCTGAGGATAGCATGTGGGGCATCGTGAGTGACGGAGCTGGCCTGGAAGGCGAGCAGGGAGGTCCCCTGCCCGCCGGTGTATCGTCGTAATGGCCGATGAGTGCCGGTCGGGCTCACCGACCGAAAATGTCGCCTCCGTGGTTCTCGAGCGGATCGGGCGCCGTTGTCATGGGGCGCTCTGCGTCTCGATATCGAAAGCCACGATCTGACGCTGCTCCCGGGAGAACTCCACACCGATCAGATGAATCGGCTTTCCGGCGGCAAGGTACTTGTCGGCATAGCCGCGGGCATGTATCTGATCCAACGCCTTGCCATCGGGCAGCTGCTCCACCACCTTGAACTCGAACAGGTATAAGTGTCCGAAAGCCGCCACCGTCATGTCCACTTGGCCGTGGTGGCTGGCTTCTTCCACGGTGATATCAAGCCCCAGGGCAGCAAAGTGGCTGTAAAAGACGCTGGCATAGTGGCCTTCGTACTTGGCGATCGGATTGTTGCGGTACCAGTCGTGGGGCAAGCCGGCGAAGAGCGCCTTGAGGTGGGTCTCGAGGCTCGCCAGATCGTGGCGCTGCAAAACATCCATCAGGCCGAGCTGGTGAGTCTGGGCCTCACTATGGTCAATCCCGAGCACGGGAAGCAGCAGATCGTTGAGGCTGCTTTCCACCTCCAGGTTGGGGAACCCCAGGGTGTAGAGTCGGTAGCCCAGCATGGGCTCCTGCATGTCCTTGATGGTGATGTGGCCGGTCTGGAACAGCAGCCCTTCGGTGGTGATATCGTCAACATCGAAGCGTCCGAGCAGTTGGGCCTTGGCCTGCAGTCGGTCCAGCTGAGGGGTGAAGACCCCGCGCTGCCTGAGGATGTCTACGAGAAATGTTGGTGTGGCGCTCTCGAACCAGTAAGGACCGAACTCACGCTTCTGGAATAGCAGCAGCACATCGAAGGGGGTGTACACCGATGCGACCTCAGCATCGCCCCAGCGGTAGCCGTTGTACCAGGTACGGATAGTGTCGCGGTCCAGGCCAGGCAGTTCGGGCGCAAAGACTGTGTCAATGTCGTCATCGGTATAGCCGCAAATCGTGCTGAAGGGGGCATCCAGAGTGATGTCGTTGAGATTGTTCAGTCCCGAGAAGAGGCTGACCTTGCTGAACTTGGAGACCCCGGTGATCAGCACCAGGTGCAGGTGCGGGTCAGTGTCCTTCAAGACGCTGTAAAGGTTCTTCAGTCCCTCACGCAGCTCGCGGGCGCGTTCGGGGTCAATGATGTTATCGAGAATGGGTTTGTCGTACTCGTCGATCAACACGACGACCGGTTGGCCGGTTGCCTGGTGAGCGAGCTCCAGCAGGTCCGAGAACTCGCCAGGAATGTCGGCCTTGGGGGTCGTAGGTAGATCAAGGTGCTCACGGCTCTTGCGCAGCTGATGGCGGATGCGCGCGTCCAGTTCCTCGCGGTTGCGCATGACGCGACTGCCGAAGCTCAGCCTAACCACCGGGTGGGTCTGCTCCCAGTCCCAGCGGTCGTGAATATATAGACCCGCGAAGAGATCCTGGCGACCTTCGAACAGGCAGTGCAGGGTGTCGAGCAACAGGCTCTTGCCGAAATGCCGGGGGCGGGAGAGGAAATAGTACTTGTTCTGCTGGACCAGGCGCTCGATCACCGGGGTCTTGTCGACGTAGTAGTAGCCCCCCTCGATGATCTCGGAGAAGGTCTGGATCCCGATGGGCAAGCGTTTCTTACCTGTGGTGGGCAAGGCATCCTCCTGTGAGCGAGCAGCATGGGGCAGGGCCGTGGGCTGAGGATAGCATGTGGGGCATCGTGAGCGACGGGGCTGGCCTGGAAGGCGAGCAGGGAAGTGCCCCGCCCGCCGGTGTATCGTCGTGATGGCCGATGAGTGCCGGTCGGGCTCACCGACCGAAAAACCCGCCTCCGTGGTTCTCGAGCAGATCGGGCGCCGTTGTCATGGGGCGTTCTCCGTCTCGATATCGAAAGCCACGATCTGACGCTGCTCCCGGGAGAACTCCACACCGATCAGATGAATCGGCTTTCCGGCCGCGCGGTACTTGTCGGCATAGCCGCGGGCATGTATCTGATCCAACGCCTTGCCTTCGGGCAGCTGCTCCACCACCTTGAACTCGAACAGGTAGAGGTTGCCGAAGGCGGCGACTGTCATGTCCACTCGGCCGTGGTGGCTGGCGTCTTCCACGGTGATATCGAGCCCCAGGGCAGCAAAGTGGCTATAGAAGACGCTGGCATAGTGACCTTCGTACTTGGCGATCGGGTTGTTGCGGTACCAGTCGTGGGGCAGGCTGGCGAAGAGAGCCTTGAGGTGGGCTTCCAGGCCTGGCAGGTTGTTCTGCTGCAGTTGCTTGAACAAGCTACGGCGCTGAGTCGGACCATCCTCCACGCCAAGGGCGGGCAATAGTGCGTGATTCAGGCTGGTCTCTACCTCACGGTTAGGAAAGCCGAGCGTATACTGGCGATAGCCCAGCATAGGCTCCTCGACATTCCGGATGGTGAGATAACCGGTTTGAAAGAGCAGGGCGTCGGTACTGATATCATCAACATCGAACTGGCTGAGCAGTTCGTACTCCGTCTCCCACTGCTCCAGCTGCGGCGTAAAGACCCCGCGCTGCCTGAGGATGTCTACGAGAAATGTTGGCGTAGCGCTCTCGAACCAATAAGGCCCAAACTCACGGTTCTGGAATAACAGCAACACGTCGAAGGGATTGTAGACCGAAGTGACATCGGGGCCGCCCCAGCGATAGCCGTTATACCAGGTGCGGATGGACTCGCGGTCCAGACCGGACAATTCTGGGCCGAAGACGCTGTCGATGTCATCATCAGTGTATCCGCAGATCGTCGCGTATTCTGGAAGCAGCGTGATATCGCGCAGGTTGTTAAGCCCCGAGAAGAGACTGACCTTGCTGAACTTGGAGACACCGGTGATCAGTACCAGGTGCAGGTGCGGGTCCGCGTCCTTGATTACGCTGTAAAAGTTCTTCAGTCCCTCACGCAGCTCGCGGGCTCGTTCGGGGTCAATGATGTTATCGAGAATGGGTTTGTCGTATTCGTCGATCAACAAGACGACCGGCTGGCCAGTTGCCTGGTGAGCGAGCTCCAGCAGGTCCGAGAACTCACCTGGAATATCTGTCTTGGGGCTGGTAGGCAGACCGAGGTGTTCGCGGTTTTTGCGGAGCTGATGGCGAATGCGCGCGTCCAGCTCCTCGCGGTTGCGCATGACGCCGCTGCCAAAGCTCAGACGAACCACCGGATAGACCTGCTGCCAGTCCCAGAGGTCGTGGATATATAGCTCTGCAAACAGTGCCTGGCGCCCCTGGAACAGGCAGCGCAGGGTGTCGAGCAGGAGACTCTTGCCGAAGCGCCGGGGGCGCGAAAGGAAGTAGTACTTGTTCTGCTGGACCAGGCGCTCGATCACCGGGGTCTTGTCGACGTAGTAGTAGCCCCCCTCGATGATCTCGGAGAAGGTCTGGATCCCGATGGGCAGGCGTTTCTTCCCGTTGGCGGACAAGGCATCCTCCTGTGAGCGAGCAGTAGAGATTCGGGAGTGCCGTGAGCATAGCATGCATGGCGCGGTGGGCCAGGCATTGCCACTTTAAGGCGGCCGGGACAGCTGCCCTGGCCGCCGGAGCGACACGTTGATGGGGGTAGTTGGCGTCTTTCGAGCTCACAATCCAAAGAAGTCACCGCCGTGGTTCTCGAAAGCATCCGCAATGCGAATGTATTTCTCGAAGGTCCGCTGATCCCGGTGGCCACTGACTCGCTTGATCTGCACATCAGACTTGCCCCGTAGATGGGCTTCGGTGATGAAGCCCGCCCGAAAGCTGTGCGGGGAGTACCCCTGCTCAGTCAATCCTGCCGCCTTGAGACCATGCCTCATTCGTACCGCCAGCGTGTTGGCGCTCATGCGCCCGGCGCCGAGCCGTCCCTTCGGGGTGACGGCTCGGAAGATCGCGCCTTTGACGATCCCTGATGCGCTCAGCCAACGTTCCAGTATGGTAACCGGGCAATAGCGTGTGCCGGGCGGCGCACGCATGATGCTCTTGGTTTCGATGCGTCCCGAACGATTCATTTTGCTGTAGTGAAGGGTGACGATGATGCCCTCGGGGCGCCATTCCACATCCTCGCAGGCAATGACCACTACTTCGCTACGTCGAAATGCACCGTAAAAGCTCAGCAAAAACAAAGCACTATCTCGTAGCCCATACAAGCTTTGTCGATCTATCACATCCAGTAGCTGGTGCAATTCCTTGAGCCGCAGTGTCGGCGCCGAGTTTTGGCGAGTATCCCGCGACTTCTTGATGCCGCGTATCACGCTGCGTACTGCCATGGTTTTCACCGGCGACGGCACGTTGTGATAGCGGTGCCACATGTGCAGAGAGTTGGCATAGCGCTCTAATGTCGCCGGTTTCTTGCCCAGCTTGTTCTGTGCCGAGAGAAAGTTGGCAATGTCGATCTCGGTTGCCGGCAGTACACCGCCGGCCTTCTGGTAAACACGAAGGTCGGATCGCATACCGCGGACAGTATTGGGCGAGACGCTCTCCGAGAGCAGCCGCCGCGCCTCTCGTGACAGCCCTTCCACCGGAGCCGTCATGGCTCCCTGATCATAAGGGCCGGGCCGGTGAGGCACGACGGACTGCTGGCGCTGACGATTCCGTTTCATGACACTCTCCCCCTCAGTTCGTCAGCCGCAAGGCAATCAGACGCTCGAAAAACGCCTCCGAGAACGCTACGTCGGGGGCTCCTGAGCCTTCATGTCATCACGCGCCCGGGTCAGGTCGCGCATGGCCTCCTGCTCGGTATCCGGAACCCATACCGGCGTCAGATCGCCACTGCGTGCCAGTCGGGCCAGCTTGATCGCATCACGCCGATCCGTCTTGATCTGTTCACCGGGCGCCTTCGGAATCCGCGATGGCGCCACCACCTGGACATCATGGCCGCTGGCCAGCAGTTGGCGATACAGGCCATACCCGCAAGGGCCCGCCTCATAGACAAACTGCAGCAGGCCCCCGCCATACCGCTCGCTGAGCTGTTGAATCTTGCGCTCGACCCGCTTGGGCGTATTGGCAATCTCGCCTTCATACCCTGGCTCCTGCCGACCAGGTTCAGCAACGGCGATCGCTATCGTCTCCTTGTGCACATCCAAGCCCACGTAGGCGGTATGAACCGTCGGCTGCGCCGGTACGACAGAAGCGCCGGCGATGTGAAGTGACGCGTGTTCAACGTTAAACTTGGTCATGACCTGCCCTCCTCAATGTGGCTCTGTCTCAGGGGTTGTTTACCCATCCCAACGATAATCCACGATCGTTGAGGACGGGCAGGTCAAAACATCATGTCTAGTTCATATCTGGCTGGGAGAGTCCGGGGTTTCCGATGGAGATCCTGCCAACCGCAGGCGCACCGAGAAGTTGTGCAACGCGGTTGCGGCGGAATTTCTGGTGCCGGAGGAGGAGTTCTTGCCGCTGTGGCAGGAAGTCGAGGATTGGAAAGCCAACCTGGCGCCGCTGGCCGCGCATTTTCATGTGAGCCAGTGGGGGATTGCTCGCCGGGCCCAGGAACTCGAACTGATTGCTGAGCACAACTACCGGCGATATGTGGTCAATCGGCTGGAAGCCTACCGCAATAGGGAAGAACGCGGTGGAGCAAGCTTTGATCGTGTGGTGCCCGGACGGGTGAGTAAACGCCTGGCCCAGGCGGTGGCAAGTGAGGCGTTGAGCGGGCGGTTGTTGCTGAGAGATGCTTACCAGCTGATTGGCGTGAAACCACATAAGCTCAAGACGTTTGCCCGCAAGGAGCTTGGCCTGTGACCTACCTTCTTGATGCCAACACCTATATTCAAGCGAAATCACTTCACTACCGGATGCATATCGTGCCGGGGTTCTGGGACTGGTTGGATCAGCAGTTTGGAGTTGGGCAGGTTGGCAGCATCCGCAGTGTCTATGACGAGCTGTCGGCAGGTGGTGATGAGCTGAGTGAGTGGGTGAAGCTGCGTCGTCACCAGTTCCTTGCCGTGGATGAAGAGGTGACTCAGGCCGTCTTCACTGACATTGCCGACCATGTTGTTACGCATTCGTCCTATCAGGAGCCGCATGTCAGTAGCTTTCTTGCCGGAGCTGACCCGTGGCTGGTGGCAAAGGCCAAGGTGATAGGCGACCAGGTGGTGACAAATGAAGCCAGAGTCGGGCTGGGTAGCAAGAAGGTCAAGGTGCCCAATATTTGTGATCAGTTTCAGGTGACACGCCTCGATACGTACGACCTGCTGGATACCCTGCGGGCAAGATTCGTTCTCGACTGACAGTGTCGGTCTAACCCCTACGGTGCTTAACTAAACTGGATGGGTAAAATGGGTAAACGAAGTTAAATTGCCTTATCATTACCAATCGCTTATATTCCATCCCTTCGCGCGTCTCGGCTCAGGAAGGCGGTTTACGCGCTTTTTGATAATCCGTGAGAACCCTCGCCATACGGGCAGGGGGGCACGCGGCTTATTGCTGAGGTGGCATCGATACATAGTCCTTCATGCCCGGATAGTGAGTGCCATATAGCGAGGCCTTGAACGAAAAAGACGCAGCCTGTTGGGATGTGTGTGAAAAGCCCAAATCCTCACAACACTCACCCAGCAGGTGCGCCGATGCCCAAGGTAACGCCTCAACCCGTTTCCGTCGACATCGACTTCACCGACGCTCAGCTTACCGGCCAAGGGGTGGCTGGCCTTCCTCGCCCAACTGGCTCGGGAAACCGGTCTGCTGGAGCAGGTCGCCCAGCGGATCCATCTCAAGCAACGCCGACGCGGTGCCAGTGACGCCGAGATTCTATGGAGCCTGGTCGCGTCGCTGGCCTCCGGCAATGGCCCGCTCTCGGACCTGGATGCGCTGCGCCAGGACCCCACCACGGCGCAGCTGTTGGGGCTCGGCACGGTGCCGTCGGGACGCCGCCTCGGCGAATATCTGACGCGGATGGGGGAAACCCAGCTGCTGTCCCTCCAGACCATCGCTCGTCACCTGGCGCGACAAGTGGCACCCACGATCCTGGAGCATCAGGTCGAGACGCTGGGGCCCTGGGCAGCCAGCAGTGGTTCGGCCAGCGTTTTCGTGCCCCGATCGAGAAGGACAGCGATGTCGAGCTTCGCCAGTGCCTCTCGCGGCACATCGCCCCGCTGATGCTTCGTCGCACCAAGCAGCAGGTGCTGACCGAGCTGCCGGAGATGACCGAGACCCGCCGTGAAGTCTCCCTGAGCGGTGCCCAGCGCGAGCTCTACGAGAGCCTGCGCCTGGCCTCGCACCAGCGGGTGCAGCAGGCGGTGGCCGAGCGTGGCCTGGCGGGCTCCGGCATCGTCATGCTCGATGCGCTGCTCAAGCTGCGCCAGGTGTGCTGCGATCCGCGACTGGTCAAGCTGGAGAGTGCCCGCAAGGCCCAACGCTCGGCCAAGCTCGACCAGCTGCGCGAGCTGGTGCCGCCGCTGGTGGAAGAGGGCAGGCGCATCCTGATCTTCTCCCAGTTCACCGAGATGCTGGCGTTGATCAGCGAGACTCTGGAAAAACATGGCATCTGCTTCACCACCTGACTGGCGATACCCCGGGCAAGACCCGCGCCCAGCGGGTGGCGCTGTTCCAGCAGGGCGAGATCCCGGTGTTTCTGATCAGCCTCAAGGCGGGCGGCACCGGCCTCAACCTCACCGCCGCGGACACCGTGATCCACTACGACCCCTGGTGGAACCCCGTGGTGGAGGCCCAGGCCACCGGCCGCGCCCACCGCATGGGCCAACAGAATCCCGTCTTCGTCTACAAGCTGGTGTGTGCCGGTACCGTGGAGGAGCGTATCCTCGACTTGCAAGCGCGCAAGGCCGACCTTGCCGCTTCGATCCTCAAGGCGGCGTCGAACGCGGCAGCGACGGTCCTCTGTTCGACGAGGAGGACCTGGCGCTGCTGTTCGCCCCGGTGGCGTAGTCAATTGAGCCAAACAGCCGTGCATCATTACACCTCGTATTGGTGCGAAGCCTGATGCGTACAAGCGGCTGCCCCAACTTGCGAAGGTTGTACGGGTAGGTCTGTTCATCGCCTTGGCGCCTGCTCCGAATGTTGGTGGCCACTTCAGACGCTCCTGTGGCTGCCATCGAGCGCATACTCGACAGGGAATTCATTCTGGGTTGCTTTCATGAAATGGGAGGAGAAGAGGCCAACGGTATCGATAGGTCAATCGCCCGCGGGACGCGCTGTAATGCGGCATGCCGTTTGCTATCATCACTCCAGTTCAACGACAGGATGTTGAGATGACACAATCAGGACGAATGCACCGCTCCATCGCCACCCTCAGTCGCGGCAAGAAACGCCTGATCATGGTGGCAGCGGATCTCATAGCGTTGCCTTTAGCGCTGTGGTCGGCCTACGCGCTGCGGCTGGCCGAATGGTGGCCGGCGCGCTACCTGGAGGCCTACTGGTGGCTGTTCGTGATCGTGCCACCGGTGGGGGTGTTCATCTTCGCGCGGCTGGGGCTCTACCGCGCCGTGGTGCGCTTCATGGGGCCCCAGGCACTGTGGGCGGTAGTCAAGGGGGCGGTACTACTGGCGCTGCTGATGTGGGCGGCGGCGTACTTCTATGGCTGGGAAGGCTTCCCGCGCTCGGTGCCGGTGAACTTCGCCCTGGTCACATTGGTGTACGTGGGCGGCACGCGGCTCTTGGTTCGCAGCTACTACCAGTGGCTGATCAAGCATTACACCGAGAAGGAGGCCGTTGCGATCTACGGCGCCGGCGGGGCAGGGGCGCAGTTGACCCTGGCGCTGGCCAGCGGTCGCGAGTTCTATACTGCCGCCTTCCTGGACGATGACCCAGCGCTTTGGAACAGCACCATCAAGGGCGTCAAGGTGTACGACCCTTCCCACTTCAGAGAGGCGGCGGCGGATCTTGGAATCAAACGCGTGCTGCTGGCCATGCCCACCGCCACCAAGGCGCAGCGCAAGCAGGCGCTGGATCGCTTGGCCGACCTGCCGGTGCGGGTGCAGACGGTGCCCTCCATGCCGGAGATCGTCGCCGGGGTGGCCAGCGTCGACCAGCTGCGCGAGGTGGAGCTGGAGGACCTGCTGGGCCGCGACCCGGTGCCGCCCAAGCACGAGCTGGTGGATGCCAGTATTCGCGACAAGGTGGTGATGGTGACCGGCGCCGGCGGCTCCATCGGCAGCGAGATGTGCCGCCAGGCGATGCGCGGCGAGCCTAGCGCGCTGATTCTGTTCGAGGTCAGCGAGTACGGCCTTTATGCCATCGAGCGGGAGCTCGAGGCCATGCGTATCGAGATGGGCGCGAGTTTCCCACTCGTCGCGCTGCTCGGCAACGTGTGTGATCGCAACCGGGTCGAGGCTGCCATCCGCCACTACGGCGTGCAGACCCTCTACCACGCCGCCGCCTACAAGCATGTGCCGATCGTCGAGAACAACGTACTGGAGGGCGTGCGCAACAACGTGCACGGAACCCGTGTGGTGGCGGAGAGCGCCGCCCGTCTTGGCGTGGAGCGCTGCGTGCTGATCTCCACCGACAAGGCGGTACGCCCAACCAACGTCATGGGCGCTACCAAGCGTATGGCCGAGCTAGTATGCCAGGACCTGGCGACCCGTTACGCGCTGAAGGATGGCCACCGTACTATCTTCAGCATGGTGCGTTTCGGCAACGTGTTGGGCTCCAGCGGCTCGGTGGTGCCGCTGTTCCGCCGCCAGCTGGAGCAGGGCGGGCCACTGACGGTTACCCATCCAGAGATCACCCGCTTCTTCATGACCATTCCCGAGGCGGCACTGCTGGTGATCCAGGCTGGCTCCATGGCCGAGGGCGGCGATGTGTTCGTGCTCGATATGGGGGACTCGGTGAAGATCGTCGACCTGGCTAGGCGCATGATCCAGCTCACCGGCCTGGAGGTTAAAGACGAGGTGAACCCCGATGGCGACATCGAGATCGTCTTCAGCGGCCTGCGCCCCGGCGAGAAGCTGTATGAGGAGCTGCTGATCGGCGACAGCGTGGTCGGCACCCAGCACCCCAAGATCTTGCGCGCCCATGAGGAGGTGCTCCCGCATCGAGAGCTGGTGGCGCTGCTTGAGGAGCTGCGCGAGGCCGAGCAAGGGCTGGACAGTGTGCGCGCCTGTGCGGCCCTGAAGCGTGGTGTGAGCGGCTTCGCGCATAGCGGGAATATGGTGGATCTGTTGCCCAATGGGTGTGGGAAGGGTGGCCAGCAGGTGGTGGAGGTGAGTGCCGCAAGGCATTGAGGCTTGTCGAGTCATCGGAAGCCGCCGTCTCGAGGGATCGAGGCGGCGGCTTTCTTGTTCTATCGCTTACATAATTTTTATTCGATGCCTCCATAAACCCTTTCACTCCTGGTGCCAGGCTCAGCACGCAGTGTCGTCAGCGAAAGCGGTCGATGGAGAGGGCAGCTAGCCACTCGGGAGGTTTGCTATAGATGTCAGCCTGAATCAGGGCTCCTGTAGCGGCCGCCAGAGTCAGGCCTAGGTGACCGTGACCGACGCCATAGTGAACCTTGCAGGTGCGTTTTGAGGCGCCGATGATAGGCAAGGTGTCCGGAAGTGAGGGGCGGCAGCCCATCCAGTAGGTGGCGGGGGCACCAAGCTCGGGAAACAGCTTGCTCATTACCCGTTCTAGGTAGCGGTAGCGCGCCGGGTTCGCGGGGTCGCTTGCCCGCCCCAGCTCCACCGTGCCGGCCACCCGCAGGCGCCCCGCCATGGGTGTCATATAGAAGCCATGTTCGGCGATGCAGCACGGGCGCTGCAGAAGCGGGGTGTCCATAGGGTACTCTAGGTGGTATCCCCTCTCAGCCTCTAGTGGCATCTGATCACCCAGCTTCCTGGCCAATTGTCGCGTGCCAATGCCGGCGGTGATCACGGCATGGTCGCAAACTGTCTGACCTATGCTGGAGCTAACCATCACGTCAGCACCATGCACTGATACCTGCTCGACGTCGCACGAGGTATGCACAGTCCCGCCAAGCGTTTCGAATGCCCGACGCAGACGCTCGCACAGCATCAGCGGATCCGCCACATGGCTGGCCTCGGGATACCAGATGCTGCCCTTCACCTTGCCGGCCAGGGCCGGTTCTAGGTCAGCGGTTTGATGTTCGTTCAGCACCCGGTAATCAATACCGTTCTGGCCCAGCATCTCATGCTCTTGCGCGGCCTGTTCCCAGGCCGCATGGGTCTGATAGGTGTACAGGCAGCCGCGCCGTGTCATCAGCGATTCGGCGTCCGCGGCCACCAGCAGGCGCTGCCAGTCGGCATCAGCACGGGCCATCAGATGGTTCAGGTGCTCGATGTTGTGGCGCACGCGCGCGGGGCGCGCCTCGGCCACGAAGCGCAGCAGCCAGGGCAGCAGGCGTGGCAGGTGCCGCCAGCGCAGGTGAAACGGCGAGTCTCGGGAGGTCAGCAGGTGGGGGGTCTGGCGCAGCAGGGCGGGCTGAGCAAGCGGCGTGATGGCGTAGGTGGCGAAGGTGCCGGCGTTACCCAGCGAGGCGCCATGCCCTGGGGTATCACGCTCCAGAAGAGTGACTTCATGCCCTTCCAGGCGCAGTGTCAGCGCCGTGGCCAGGCCGACGATGCCGCCGCCGATGACGATATGGCGGCGCGGTGTGGTGTCGTTGTTGTGGGACCGCATGAGTCTCTCCGTGACGGGGGTCAGGCCATGTCGTGCATGTAGTGATGGCCACGGCGGGCCAGCAGGTCAAGGCGGGTCAGCGCCTCGGCGAGGGCCTCCCGCGAGCGTGCCGCGGCCAGGTTGATACGCACCGCTGCCGGCGGCACCACCTGGCGCAGGGTGAAGGCCGAGGCCGGCAGCAGCCTCACGCCCTGCTCGGCACTGGCCTTGACGAAGTCGGTGCCGCGCCACGGTTCGGGCAGCAGCAGCCAGGCGTGCGTGGCACCGGCCTGGCTCCACAGTACCTGTCGGCCCAGCCGTTCGATCAGGATGTCATGGCGCGCCACCAGCTCGGCATGCTGGGCCTGGATGATGCGCGTCATGTCGCCGCTCTCCAGCAGCCGGGTGGCGATCAGCGCGGTCAGTGGCGAGCCGCTCCAGCAGTCGATGCGCATGGCCGCGGCGATGTCATGGTGATAGTCGGGCGGCGAGGCGATCGCCCCGAAGCGCAGCCCCGGGGCCACGCACTTGGAGAATCCGCTGACGTGAAAGGTGCGTTCGGGAGCCAGGTCCAGCAGCGGCGGGGGCGCACTCTGCTGCAGTGGACGATAGACGTCATCCTCGATCAGCAGCAGGTCGTGGTGGCGGGCGATCGCCACGATCGCCTCGCGTCGCGCATGCGAGAGGGTGCGGGTGGTGGGGTTGTGCAGGCAGGGCACCACGAACAGCATGCGCGGGGCGTGGCTCTGGCAGAGGGCTTCGAGGTGTTCCGGTGAGATGCCCTGATCGTCTCCCTCCACGCCTATCAACTCGCGGCCCAGGGTGTGGCACAGGGCGTTGATGCCCTGATAGGTCACGCTGTCGGCGAGGATGATCTCGCCAGGCTGTGTCACGCTGCGCAGGATCATCGACAGTCCATGCTGAGCGCCATCGACCAGCGTCAGCCGCTGGGGGTCGAGGCTGAGCCCCTGGGCTTGCCACCAGGTGGCATAAGCATGACGCGCCCATCCCGGTCCCACCGGCTGCTGGTAATCCTTGATGTCGGCATAGCGTGGATCGTCGGCGAGCGTCGCCAGGGTGGCGCTCAATGTCTCGGTGTAGAGATCCAGCGCAGGACGGTTGACGCTCAGGTCGATCACGTCCTGGTTGGTGATGGGAGCGGTCTGGAAGTCGGTACCTGGCGACTCCATGGCCGCCACCCGAGTGCCGCGGCCGGGCCGGCTCTCCACCAGGGCGCGTGACTTCAGCTCGGCGATGGCGCGGGTCACGGTAGTGATGTTGATATCCAGCTGGCTGGCGATGTCACGGTGCGGCGGCAGGCGTGTCCCGGCGGGAAGGGTGCCCTTCTCGATGCGTGTGGACAGGTACTCGGCCAGCTGTTCGTAGAGGGGGGTATCGCCTTCGCGGTTCAGGCGAAGGTCATCCAGCAGGCGTTGCAGGGGCGGCGCGTCGGGCATGGGGCGGTCTCGTTTCCATACAATGGCCATACAATGTGGCTTGACAATCCATATTAATGCATTACAAGTTAATGGCAAGGCCGGATTTGTGGCCTTGACACCCATCAAAGAGGATAACAATCATGACAATGTCTCCCTCCCGCTGGTTGCCGCTCACCCTGGCCGTGGCGCTTGGAGGCGCCTCGCTCAGCGCTCAGGCGGCTACCAGCCTGCGGCTGTCGACCTTGTTCGCGCCGGACGAGTCCGGGACCCAGGCTGCCGAGGCCATGGCCGAGCGCGTCGCCGAGCGCACCGAGGGCGAGGTCACCATCGATGTTTACCCCGCCAGCCAGCTCGGCGACTGGACCGAGGTGCATGCCCAGCTGATGCAGGGCGCCGTGGACATGGCCATCCAGCCGCTGTCGACCAACGTCAACCCGCAGATGGCCATCGCCTGGTTTCCCTACCTGGCACCTACCTATGCTGCCGCGCGTGAGGCGTACAGCGCCGATGGCTATGTTGCCGAGCTCGTCGGCGACATGATCGATGAACAGAACATGGCCCTGTTGGGGGTATACCCGGCCGGCATGGGCGGTGCTGGCTTCGCTGCCGAGGTGCCGGCTCCCAAGGACCCGAACGCCGAGCAGGGGCTGCGCATTCGCGTCTGGCCTGGCGGCACCACCCATCGCACGATGATGGAGCGACTGGGCTTCGAGGTGGCCACCGTGCCCTGGGCGGAGCTCTACACCTCTATGCAGACCGGTGTGGTCGATGGCCAGATTGGCGGCACCGCGGAGATGGCGATGGCCAACTTCGCTGATATCACCGAGACCTGGGTGCAGTACAACGATCACCTGGAGCTTGCCTGGATCGTCATCAATCAGCAGTCGCTGGACCGCCTGGCGCCGGAACACCAGCAGGTGGTCCGTGAGGTTGCTCAGGAGATCACCCTGGAGCGTTTCGACGAGGTACAGGCGGCCGACCAGGCGCAACTCGACGCCATGCGCGAGGCGGGCATCGAGGTGGTGACCTTCTCCGATGAGGAACTGGCGCAGTTCGCCGACGTGGTACGCGAGGAGGTGTGGCCGGAGATCGGCGATGAGCTCGGCGAGGAGGTGATGGAGCGTCTCGAGGCGGCCGTCGCCGCGGAGTGAGGCGTCGTCATGCTGGCCACCCTGTGCAGGGTGGCCAGTATCATGCAGCTGCGGGAGACGCCTCATGTCCTTACCCCTGTCTTCGCCTTGGCGCGCCATCTGGCGTCTCAAGGTGCGGCTCCTGCGCGGGATCGTGACCGCGGCCGGGGGCCTGCTGACGCTGGCCATCCTGGTGCAGATCGCCAGCCGCTACCTGTTTCGTACCTCGATCCTCGGCATCGAGGAGGTGATTCTCTACCTCGCCGTGTGGTTCTACTTCCTGGGGGCTGCCCTGGGTGCCGAGCAGCGCGAGCATATCTCTGCCTCGTTGGTGGACGTGCTGGCCATCGGCGAGACCCCCAAGCGCTGGGTGCACTGGTTCGCCTCGCTGCTGGCGGTGATTATCTGCGCCTGGATGACCTGGTGGGCCATCGGCCTGGTGGAGTGGTCTTGGCAGATGAACATGCGCAGCACTGAGTTGCGTGTGCCGGTGTGGCTGATCCAGGCCAGCATTCCCGCCGGGCTTGGCCTGATGACCTTCTACCTGCTGGTGGAGTGCGCGGATAACCTGCGCCGCCTGGTGTGTGACAAGGAGGTCGCGTGAACGTCATCATTGTGCTGGATGTCTTGCTGTTGGTGGCACTGCTGCTGATCGGTGTGCCGGTGCCGCTGTGTTTCGCGGCGGCGGTCCTGCTGCTGTTTCTGGTCGGCGACTTCGGCAGCGCCTCCTTCCTGGTCGGGGCAGGCTTCGGCCAGATGTCGTCGCTGATCCTGGTGGCTCTGCCGCTCTACATCATCGCCGGCAACCTGATGGGGCAGGGCGGCATCGCCAATCGCCTGGTGGGCTTGGCCGATGCCGTCTTCGGGCGTCTGCATGGTGGGCTCGGGGTGGTGGTGATCATGACCACCGCGGTGTTCGGCGCCATCTCCGGAATGGCCTCCTCGGCGGTAGCCGCGGTAGGCAAGATCATGATCCCGCGCATGGTGGAGCGCGGCTACGACCGCGGCTATGCCACGGCGCTGGTCTCCACCTCGGCGGTGCTGGCGCTGCTGATCCCGCCCAGCGCCTCGATGATCATCTACGGCTGGGTGTCGGGCACTTCGGTCACCGCGTCCTTCCTGGCGCCGGTGCTGCCTGGGGTGTTGCTGGTGCTGCTGTTCTGTTTCTGGAACCGCGTGCTAACTCGCCACATGCCGCTGGAGAAGCCCGAACCGGCTCCGCTGCCGGTGGTCGTGCGCGATATCGCCGGTCAGACGCGCCGTGCGGCGCTGGGCCTGGCCATGCCCATGATCATCCTCGGCTGCATCTATGGTGGTGTGACCACGCCCACCGAGGCGGCGGCGATCGCTGTGCTCTACGCCATTCCCATCAGTCTTTGGTACTACCGCGAGCTGCGCCTGGCCGACCTGCATGACGTGCTGTGGCGCGCGGGGCAGACCGCGGGCACCCTGCTAGTGCTGGTGTTCTTCTCGGCCATGCTGGCGCGAATGCTGACCATGGAGAATGTGCCCCAGATGGTACTGGCGGGCTTTCTGAGCATCACCGAGAATCCGCTGTTGCTGATGCTGTTGCTCAACCTCTTCCTGCTGCTGATCGGCATGTTCATGGAGGATGTCAGCGGTATCCTGTTGGCCACACCCATGCTGATGCCGCTGGTGCAGGCGCTGGAGATCGACCCAGTACAGTTTGCCGCGATCATCGCCACCAACCTCGGCATGGGGCTCATCACCCCGCCTACGGCGCCGATTCTTTACTTTGGTGCTCTGGTTGGGGGCAGCAGCCTGAGTCGCATGCTGCGGCCCACCCTGGTACTGCTGCTGGGGGCCTACCTGCCGGTGGTGTTGCTGACCACCTTCATTCCGGCACTGTCGCTGACATTACCCACCTGGGTGCTGGGTTACGGGCAGTAGGAGGCGCGGTATGCTCGGCGGTAGCCGGCTCGCCGCCGAGCATGCCTAGAATCCCACCAAGGCGAGGTAGTGGCCCATCAGCGGCTCACCTGCCAGCAGCGTGATCCAGCCCGCCAGGGCTAGGTAGGGCCCGAAGGGCATGGGGGCGCCGCGTAGCCTGGGTACGGCCAACTGGATAAGGATGCCCAGCACCGCACCGACGCCGGCGGAGAGAATTAGCAGCAGCGGCAGGGTTTGCCAGCCCATCCAGGCGCCCAATGCGGCAAGTAGTTTGAAGTCGCCATAGCCCATGCCCTCCTTGCCGGTGATCAGCTTGAACGCCCAGTAGAAGCCCCACAGCACCAGATACCCGGCCATAGCGCCGATCACCGCACTTGGGAGCATCAGTGGCTGGAACAGCAACTGGTAGAGCAGGCCGGCCCACAGCAGCGGCAGGGTGAGGCTGTCCGGCAGCAGTTGGGTGCGCAAGTCGACTACCGCCATGGCGAGCAGCGCAAGGCAGGCCCCGAGCACGAACAGTCCCTGCCAGGTGGCGCCGAACAGTGCCACCACGGCGAGTGCCAGGGCGCCTCCGGCCAGCTCCACCAGCGGGTACTGGGGGCTGATGCGGGCGTTGCAGTTGGCGCAGCGTCCGTGGCGCTTCAGCCAGCCGATGACCGGGATATTATCGTGCCAGGCGATAGGTGCCTCGCAGGCTGGGCACATGGAGCGCGGGGTAAGCAGGTTGAATGGTTCGTTGTGCTCTTCCGGTAGTTCCAGCGCCTCACGTGCTTCGGCTCGCCAGCCGCGCATCAGCATCACCGGCAGGCGGGCGATCACCACATTGAGGAAGCTGCCGAGGCAGAGGCCGATGAAGGTCGTGAGGGGGTAGAGGAGGGTGGGGGGTAAATCCAGCAAGGTAGAGCCTCAGGGGAGCTGATTTGTGGTGCCTGCCGCTCTTTTGGGGTCAGACCCCGGCCAGGGCGTCAGGTGTTGTCAGGGGGCACGATTCTGGCGGTGGTCCCTCCGCCGGGGTCTGACCCCAAAAGGAGGTTTGGTGGCACCGCCGACCGCCGGGAGGCCTGCGGCCTCCGTTCGCCCGGCGGAGCCGGCCTCCTACGAGGTGGTGGCCGCGTTGTTAGATGACTGAACCGAGTTCGAAGATCGGCAGGTACATGGAGATGACCAAGCCGCCGACGAGCACGCCGAGTACCACGATGATAAAGGGTTCGAGCAGCGAGGTGAGGGTGTCGACCATATTGTCGACCTCCTCCTCGTAGTAGTCGGCGACACGGTTGAGCATGGCGTCGAGCGAGCCGGCTTCCTCGCCGATGCCGACCATCTGCACCGCGAGGGGAGGGAACTGCTCGGTCATACGCATGGCGAAGGCGAGCTGCTGGCCGGTAGCGACGTCCTCGCGAATCTGCCACACGGCCCGCTCGTAGACCTTGTTGCCGGTGGCGCCGGCGGCGGTATCCAGCGCCTCCACCAGCGGCACGCCGGCGCCGAAGGTGGTGGCTAGGGTGCGTGAGTAACGCGCCACGGCGGACTTGTCGAGGATCTGGCCGATCACCGGGATCTTCAGCGACCACGCATGCATGCGATAGGCGAAGCTCTCGGAGCGCTTTATCCCGGTGCGGATAAAGAAGATGAAGGCCGCGATGCCGACAATGAACCACCACCAGTAGGCCTGGGCGAACTCCGACATCGCTATGGTCATGCGGGTCATGGCTGGCAGTTCGGCGCCGAAGCCGTGGAAAAGGCTCTCGAACTGGGGGACCACCTTGATCAGCAGCAGGGCGGTAACGCCAATGCCCACGGCGATGACCGCGGCGGGGTACCACAGTGCCTTCTTTACCCGCGACTTGAGAGACTCCACTTTCTCCTTGTAGGTGGCCACGCGCTCGAGCATGCGATCCAGCGAGCCGGATTGTTCGCCGGCCGCCACCAGGTTGCAGAACAGCTTGTCGAAGTGCTGCGGGTGGCGTTGCATTGCCTCGGAGAAGCTGGCACCGGCGCCCACATCGTTCATCAGTTCCTGCACCAGGGCGCTCATGGCGGGCTTCTTCATGCTCTCCGCCACCACCTGAAAGGCCTGCAGGATGGGCACGCCGGCGCGGATCATGGTGGCCATCTGGCGGGCGAACAGCATGATGTCGCGGGGCTTGATCTTGCCCATGCCGCCGCCGATCCCTCCCTTGCGGCGCACGTTCTTGACGATGATGTTCTGGCCGCCGAGGATCCGCTCGACCTCCTGCTTCTGGGCGGCGATGATCTCCCCACCCACCCTGCGCCCGCCCGGGCCCTTGCCGGTCCAGTTCCAGCGGTAGAGCTTGGTCTTCTGGTTCGCCCTGAGTTTGTGTGCCGTGGCCATAGGTGATCCCTTCCCCTGCGTCGCACGCCGCGGCATGCGCTGATATTTGGTTGTGACTGAGTAGAAAGTAGAAAGGATCCAGGAGCAAGGAATCAAGGGGTCAAGGAAACCCCTTGCCCCTTGCCTCCTCCAGCTTAGTCCTTCGTCACCCTGAACACTTCCGCCAGGCTGGTCACGCCCTGCATCGCCTTGAGCAGGGCGCTACGGCGCAGGTCCGGGTGGCCCTCCTCGCGGGCCTGGGTGTCGAAGTCCATGGAGTTGCCGTTGCGCATGATCAGTTGGCTCATGGCGTTGCTGATTGGCACCACCTCGTAGATGCCCACGCGGCCCTTGAAGCCCTTGGTGCAGTGCTTGCAGCCCACCGGCTCGAATATCGTGGCGCCGGCGATCTCCTCAGGCGTGAAGCCCTGTTGCTCCAATACCTCGTGGGGAATGTCGGCGGGCTGCTTGCAGTGCTTGCACAGCCGGCGTGCCAAGCGCTGGGCGATGATCAGGCTCACGGAGCTGGCGATATTGAACGGTGCCAGGCCCATGTTGGCCAGGCGCGTGAGGGTTTCCGCCGCCGAGTTGGTGTGCACCGTGGAGAGCACCAGGTGGCCGGTTTGGGAAGCCTTTACGGCGATCTCGGCGGTCTCCAGGTCGCGGATCTCACCCACCATCACCACGTCCGGGTCCTGGCGCAGGAAGGCGCGCAGGGCGCTGGCGAAGTCCAGCCCGATCTTGGGCAGCACGTTGACCTGGTTGACCCCGGGCACCTTGATCTCCACCGGGTCTTCGGCGGTGCAGATGTTGCGCTCCACCTCGTTCAGGATATTGATCCCGGTGTAGAGGGTCACCGTCTTGCCACTGCCGGTGGGGCCGGTGACCAGGATCATGCCCTGGGGCTGGTCGAGCACCGTCTCATACATCGCCTTCTGCTCGGGGGTGAAGCCGAGCTGCTCAATGCCGATCTGCGCCGATGTGGGGTCCAGTATTCGCAGCACCACCTTCTCGCCGTACACCGTGGGCAGCGAGTTGACGCGGAAGTCGATGGAGCGCGACTTGGAGAGCCGCAGCTTGATGGCGCCATCCTGGGGCAGGCGGCGCTCGGAGATATCCAGCCGCGACATTACCTTGAGGCGCGCGGCGATGCGGGTGCGCATGGCGAAGGGCGGATGGGCCACGTCGTGGAGCATGCCGTCGATGCGAAAGCGCACCCGGTAGCTGGTCTCGTAGGGCTCGAAGTGGATATCCGAGGCACCGCGGTTGATGGCGTCGAGCAGGATCTTGTTGACGAACTTGATGATCGGCGCGTCTTCCCGGGCCGACTGGGCATCGGTGTGGGGGTCCACCTCGCCGCTGCCCTCCTCGTCGGCGTAGCCCAGCTCGCCGATGGCGTCGTCCACGCCCTTGAGCGAGTCGAGCATGCTCTTCTCGCTGTTGGCGCTGCAAAGGTCGTCAGATCATCGCCCGTTTTGATGGCGGTGATGTCACTTCTGACGGCGGTATCCTGCTGCTGCGGCAGCTCGATCGCGAGATGGGCCTGATCCGCGCCGTCGCTCGCCGACTCAGCGACGAGCGCGACGCTCAGCGCTGCCTGCACCGCACCGAAACCCTGGTCCGGCAGCGCGTGTTCGGCCTGGCACTGGGCTATGAGGATCTCAATGACCACCATGCGTTGCGTCACGACATCGCCCTGCAGACCGCCGTCGATACCGATGGCGTGCTGGCCAGTCAGTCCACCTTGTGCCGCTTCGAGCAGCAAGCTGACCGGGACTGGGCGATCACCATCCACGAGGAGATGATCGAGCAGTTCATCCGCTCGTTCCGGCGGCCACCCAAGAAGCCGCTCTACCTCGACTTCGATGCTACCGACGATCGGGTGCATGGCCAGCAGCTCGGGCGGCACTTCAACGGCTACTACAACCACTACATCTTCCTGCCGCTGTTCGTGTTCTGTGGCGACCAGCTGCTGGTCAGCTACCTGCGTCCGGCCTCGCTGGATGCCGCTCACCACGCCGGTGCCATCCTCGCTCTGTTGGTCCGTCGGCTGCGCCAGGCGTGGCCTGAGGTGAAGATCGTCTTCCGCGGCGACAGCGGCTTCTGCCGTCCGCTGATCCTCAACTGGTGTGACCGCCATGGCGTCGATTACATCATCGGCCTCGCCGGCAACAAGCGCTTGGCCAAGCTGGCTCTGGACATCGACTACGAATCGGCCATCCGCTTCGAGAAGAGCTGGGAGAAGGAACGTGTCTTCGGCTTCATCGAGTACGCTGCCAAGAGCTGGAAGGAGCGTCGACGAAGGGTGATCGTCAAGTCCGAGACCAGCCGGCGTGGCTTCAACACCCGCTATGTGGTCACCAGCCTGCGCGGCTGCAGCGCCGAGTGGCTCTATGACCACCGCTACTGTGCCCGGGGTGAGATGGAGAACCGTATCAAGGAGCAGCAGTTCCTGTTCTCCGACCGCACCAGCTGCCACGAATGGTGGCCCAACCAGTACCGACTGCTGCTCTCGGGGTTGGCCTACCTGCTGCTGGAGCGGCTGCGCCGGGTCTACCTCAAGCGCACCGCCTTCGCCCAGGCCCAGGTCAACACCCTCCGCCTGAAGCTGCTGAAGATCGGCGCTGTCATCACCCGCAACACGCGCACGATTCGGCTGATGTTGAGCAGCCAGTACCCGGAGCAGGAGCTCTTCATGAAGCTGGCCAGCAAGCTGGTGCCGGGATAGCGCCGCGGCGTGCTGCCCCCGGCACAGAAAACACATGGGGGTTGGGGGCAGTGCGTCCTGAACTCAGCAATTTGATCAATATGTAGCCAATTTCAGGCCCGGAGAGGGATCACACTCTCCGGGCCTGAAACCTGAGCACTTCTGATCAGCCCGATGCAACATCCGGGCTAGCCCCCAACCCCACTCCGCGCCCAGCCTCGCGGTGCCCGCCAACGATGCAGATTCAACACCGCACCTCCCATGCCGCTTGCGCCCGGCGGCGAAACGTTGACCCAAGGCATGAAGAATTTGCGCCGAAAGGCTACCCTGCATCTTGCAAGAGCGTGGTTCGTAACTTAATGTAATCTTAGGTGCTCAAGCTGACAGTGTTGGCACCTCGAAGTTGAGAATAGCCGTGACACCGGCGCAGCGACGCCCATCGCAACCCGAAGGGCCGACGGGCCGGACGGACAGGAGCAAAGGGGCAAGACGATGAAAAAACATGAAATGGTGAAGATTAAGCAGGGTCAGGGCGGTTTTACCCTGATAGAGCTGCTGATCGTGGTGGCGATCATCGGTATTCTGGCGGCGATCGCGATTCCGAGGTATCAGGACTATGTAACTCGTTCAGAAGTTAATTCTGCTCTTGCAACAGTTCGAGGTGCACAAACTGAAGCTGAGTTTGCAATTCAAGAAGGTCATGATTTGTCTTTAGCTAGTGCTGATGATGGCTTTATCGGAATCTCTCAAGATGCCGCCCCGCAAATGGGTACTGTCAGTGTTCAGCAAGAAACCCTAGATACGGATGGAAATATTGCTACTCCCGCTTACATCAGATTTGCTTTTGATGGCGCTGATGCAAGTGCGAGGCTTTCTGGGAACTATGTGGAAGTTGTTCGCCTGGCGGATGGGTGGACATGCCGAACTGATGTCAACGAGGCTTTTCGCCCGAATGCATGTTCTGCTGTTACCACTACCCCCTAAACCTGATAATCGGGGACAGATCCCCATTTCGTAGCCTGAACCATCCAGCGGCTGGCAGAAATGCCGGCCGCTGGCGTTTCTACAATCCTGCTTTCCCCTTGCCCCTTTCCCCTTTCCCCTTGCCC